>JBFZEN010000166.1:0-22435 GCA_041306805.1 bacterium | reverse complement strand
CTTCCGATCTTGCCGTCTGAAAAAAAAGACAAAAAACACCTTCGTCGCCGGGCGCGTTCCGGTATTGATGATCCTCAAGGCGCAGCGGACGCGCATCACGGCTCCGTCCGGATCCGGCGAGAACACCAGGCGGTTTGTCTTTTCGTTCTTGTACGTTCCCGGCGTGTCGGACGCGGGCAGCACCTCGACCTCAAGCGCCGGCATCAGCGGTTTCAGGGACAACAGATAATAGGACAGCACCGAAAAACCGGCCAGGAACGTGAGGAAGAACAGGTAGGCCATGGCCCTTTCCGGCGGAAACACGTCCTGCAAACCGATGAACCAGAACACGACGGTGCCGACGACGAAAAGCACCAGCAGAATCATAAAACCCATCCAATGATCGCGAGACATGGTAGTTCCTTTTTGAATGGAGTTTTCCGTGGCGCTGCGGCACACGGGTTTTCTGTTCGAACCGGAATGGATCGCGAATGCGAATGGACTTAAACAGGTTTAACCAACAAATAGTTTATACAATCGGAATGAGGAAATCAAGCGATTTTTTCCCTGAAAACAGGTGTTATCCGTGGCCTTGCACCACCGGCGCATGCTTGATGAACCGCTCCTTGTCGTGCGCCTTCATGTAGGCCTCTTCGCCGCTGACCAGTCCCCGGTTCAGAATGGCTTCGATGGCGTCGTCCATCAGCTGCATGCCGTTGTTCTTACCGGCCTGGATGATGTTGTGGATGTTGGCGTTGTTCCCGTCGCGGATGCTCGACGCCAGACCCTGCGTGCCCGCGAGCACCTCGAAAGCGGCGATCCGTCCCTTGCCATCCTTTTTTTTGAGCAGCAGCTGCGAGCAGATGCCGCGAAGCGAATCGGCCAGCATGGTCCTGGCCTTCGGCTGCTGGTCGCTCGGGAACGCGTCGATGATGCGGTCGACGGTTTTAACCGCCGAATTGGTGTGCAGGGTTCCGAACACCAGGGTTCCCATGGCCGCGGCCGAAATCGCGAGTGAAATGGTCTCGTAATCGCGCAATTCGCCGACGAGAATCACGTCGCAGTCCTGTCGCACGGCGATACGCAGGGCTTCCGCGAACGATTTTGCATCCGTGCCGACTTCGCGCTGGCAGAACGTGCTTTTGTTGTTCGTATGAACGAATTCGATGGGCTCTTCAATGGTCAGGATGTACCGGGCATCGTTCCGGTTGATGTGGTCGATGACGGCCGCCAGCGTGGTCGACTTTCCCGAACCCGTCGGCCCCGTCATCAGCACCAGTCCGGACCTCAGTTCGGCGAACTGCTTGAGAATCGGAGGCGTCTCGAGCTGCTGCAGCGTTGAAATCTGTGTTGGAATGATGCGCATGACCGCGCCGATGCCGTGCACCTGGCCGTAGTAGTTTACGCGAAAACGGGCTTTGCCGTCGAGAGCGTATGCGAAATCGAGGTCCTTGCGGTTCAGAAAACTCTGCCAGCGTTCAGCCGAGCAGATTTCCCTGAGCATCTGCCTGATCTTTTCGGCGTCCAGAACCGGCTCGGCGTCCAGAACGACCAGGCCTCCGTGCTTCCTGATTTTGGGCTTCTGGCCCTCGAGCAGGTGGAGGTCCGATCCCTCGTGCCCGATGAGGCGTTCGCACAGTGGATCGATCAGCGGCACGGTTTACCTTGCCGGACCGGCTTTTTGGAACAAGTACTCGTCGATGAACGCATAATGCGCTTCCATTTCGTTGATGACGTTTTTCTCGAGCAATTTCTGTATGGACTCGGACATCAGGACCATGCCCTTGGTATGGTTGATCTTCATCATGTTCTGCATCTGGTAGACCCGGTCCTCGCGGATCAGGCTCGACACGGCCGCAATGTTGAACATGACTTCCAGCGCCAGAATCCGGCCCTTTTCGTCTTTTCTGGGAATCAGCCTCTGGCAGACGATGCCCCGGATGGATTCGCTGATCATGGACCTCACCTGTTTCTGCTGGTCGGGAGGAAAGAAATCGAGCAACCGGTAAATGGTCTGTTCCACGCCTGTGGTGTGCAGAGTGGCAAAAACGAGGTGGCCGGTCTCGGCGGCGGTGATGGCCAGTGCGGCCGTTTCCAGGTCCCGCAATTCCCCGATTAAAATGATGTCCGGATCTTCCCTCAAGGCCGATTTCAGCGCCGCGCCGAAACTGGCCGTGTCGTCTCCGATCTGCCTCTGGCTGAAGTGCGCCTTGGCCGGGGTGAAAACATATTCGATGGGGTCCTCGAGCGTAACCACATGCACGCTGCGGCTCCGGTTGATCAGCTCGATCATCGATGCCACGGTGGACGATTTGCCCGCGCCGCTGGGGCCGGCGACCAGTATCAGCCCCTGCTGGAATTCGGTCAGCCTCTGGAGGTTATCAGGAAGACCGAGATCGGTGAACATCGGCACCTTCGCGGGGATGACACGGAACGATCCGTCCCATCCGCAGCGTTGCCTGACGAAACAGCTGCGGTACCTTCCCTGGCCCTTCACGTTGAGGCAGGTCTCAAGAAACAGCCGGTCTTTCAGCAGCTTCTGCATCTCCCTGTCCAAAATACCGAAAAGCATGTGTTCGGTTTCTTCGGGACGCAGGATGCGTGGTTCCAGCGGAGCAAGCCTGCCGTTTTTTCTGATGAGAATGGGGGCCTCTGCGCTGATATGCAGATCGGAGGCGCCTTCTTTCCTCGCCTTGGCCAGGCAATCCTTTAAAGAGGAGTGGTAGGCCGACTGGGCCGGCCTGTCGCTTTCCGCCTCATAAAAAGCGGGTGGATCATCCGGCGACCCCGGTTTCTGCGCCTCCTGCGGGACCGGTTTCGAGGCCTCCTGCGCAGATCGGTTTTTCTCGTCAAAACGGGCTTTCAGAATCTGGGCATGCTGCGCCTTGATCAGACTGGCCTTCAGCAATATGTCGAGCAGGCTCCACTCCGGTTTTTTCAGCTGAAAAGCCTTGGC
The DNA here is from genome assembly GCA_041306805.1 of bacterium. GTDB lineage: Bacteria > Zhuqueibacterota > QNDG01 > QNDG01 > DTFT01 > JBFZEN01. The sequence continues at coordinate 19,500 of JBFZEN010000166.1, read as the reverse complement.
CTGTTCCAGCTTTTCCGGAGGTACCAGCTTGTTCTGAATTACGGATTTTTCGATATAGAGGTCGAAGACCCTTGGGTCGAAAACCTTTGGATCGGAGGTATTTTCAGACATCAAATGCACTCATCAGGGTAAAAAATGAACGTGCCAGACCGGTTGTCGGAGGAAAAAGTGGTCCGCAAACCGCGAAAAGACGGTATGAATGGGCGGTTATCATTTCTTTCGATATTTTATGGATTTTTTATCGGGATTTGTAAATATATTTTCTGCTGTTTTCCCGTCCTGAACCTGTTTTCCCCGTTCTCTACGCAAGAAGCATACCATCAATCAAGGCATAGAACAGGCATAAAACAGAGGGCATGACAGCAGGACATTTGACGTCAAAGGGAAAAAATTCCCCTCATGATGGACATTTTTACACAACTATTTCTATTGATCCATATGTTTTTTTTGATTAATTTATCCGCGTATGACAGGCATAAAAAAAGGCGGGCAAGGCCGGTCGAAAGGCATTTCTTGCGACATTCGCAAGGCCCGGCTGGCTTTTCCCCTGGCCGCCCAGACCCGGTTCCTCGTTCACATGTTGACCATCTGGGAAAAACGCAGGGGAAACGAGTCCATCGTGGTCGATTCGAAGGAATGCGGGGACAAGACCATCCTGTTCGGAGTGCTCAGCCGGGACTGGCCCGGGTTGTCGAGCACCTGTCTCGGTGTTCTGCACGAGATCGGCTGGAATGTCGATTTTGTCAACGGATTTACCCTCAAGCGGAAAAAAGAAACCCTCGGCGTCGTCCTCATCGGCATCCAGGCCGGTTCCAGGGACATGCTCCGGCGGCTTGCGGCGCAGTCCGGATTGATCGTCGAAAAGCTCCACAAGGCCGCCGAGGGCTCCAAGGCCAAGGCCCACCTGCTGGCCGAAGAAATGCGGAAACTCGAAATCTACAGCCTGGTGATCGCCGAAATCGAAAAACTCCACCAGGGCGAGAACATCGAGGAGCTGATCGGCCTCAACGGCGAAGTATTCAAGTTCTTTGCCGCCCGTTCGCACGATTACATCGAAAACCGCTCCATTGCAGACATCGGCCGGCAAATCGTCCGGAATTATTCCTTCATCAAGAATGCGCACGAAACCGGTTCGGCCATCCACCTCGACATCTCGAATTTTGAAACGAAGCGCGAAGGCGTATTCACCGGCGTGACCGTGGCCGGGCCGGCAAGCATGCTCAATCTCGAAGACTGCCTCAAGACCATCGGAGTCACGGTTCCCGGTTTTCAACTCAAGCACAACAGGGAATTCACGACCGATTCGGGGATTTCCCTGTACCGGATCGAATTCGTGGACATGCTCGGCAAACCGCTCAGCGACATGGACCAGGCCAGGCTGCGCAAGTCTTTCTCCACCCTGGTGCTGAACAAGAGCCGCGACCGCGCGCAATGGATCGAATCCATCGGCGGCTTTGAACAGTACGCGCGGGCCATCATTCCCCTGCTCGTCCGCGAGGCCCAGCACACCAATAAAACCCAGGTATACCAGAGCGTCGGCCAGACCACGGACGTATCCATCGATTTCAAGGTGATCGTGGTGGTGCCCCGCCCGGGCGACCTGAAGAAGAAGCTGGTCAATAAGACCATGAACGCGATCGAGTCCGTCCCCGGCCTGACCATACTGTCGGTCAAGCCGCCCGTCACCTACGAAAGCGCCCAGGTTTTCATCATCGACCTGCGCGCCAATCTGCTGGTGATGGAAAATGTCGAGACCATCTACCGTTCCATCAAAGAGAAAATACACGCCGCCCTGGGCGAATTCCGCGATTTCGACGAAGGCATGCGCACGCTCGACACGGAAAAATTGAAAATGATCCGGCGGCGCATCGACGGCGTCGACAAATCCCTCATCCGGGAACTGTACTACAGCATCGAGGACTTTTTCCGGATCGGCGCGTCCATCGACGAATTGATCGCGCACGTGCGGATCGCGCTCGACATGCTTAAAATCATCGAGACGGAGGGCAGGCGCGTCCATGTGCTGGCACGGCAGACCGGCCCCATTTCGAAGGAAGGCACCATGATGCCCAAGGCCAGCCTTCTCTGCGTGGCCTACCCGCACGACCTGCTGCTACTGCAGCCCATCATGGAGCTCCTCGAGTCGTACGAAGTGACGCTGAGCCGCCTCGAAAAAAGCGGCTGGAACATTTTGATATGCCGGATCGAACAGGACGACAAGGCGCTCGCCGACGCCGACCTGCGGCAGCTTTGCAAACGCGCCGAACGGCTTTACGAAACCGAACCTCCCCAAGCCTGAAAGGGATTCCATGTCCGGGTTGACCCATATTCTGGCCGCCATCGGCCAATTCGCGATCGGACTCATTTCAAACATCGGGTATGCCGGCGTCTTTCTGCTCATGGCCATGGAGAGCATGGTCATTCCCATTCCCGCGGAGCTGGTGATGCCTTTCGCGGGATTTTTAGTAACGACGGGACGATTCAATCTGGTCTGGGTGTTTGTCGCGAGTTCGCTGGGCAGCCTGACCGGCTCCTTCATTTCCTATTATATGGGAAAACTGGGGGGAAACCGTTTTATCGTCCGTTTTGGAAAACTGTTGCTGATCGATCTCGATGATTTGAAAAAAACCGAGGACTGGTTCGCGAAGAAGGGTGAAAAAACCATTTTGATAGGAAGGCTGATACCCGTGGTCCGCCACCTGATCAGCATTCCGGCCGGCATCGGCGGCATGAACAGGCGCACCTTCGCGGTCTACACCTTCATCGGCGCTTCGTTCTGGAACATGTTTTTGGCCCTGCTGGGTTACGTGTTGGGCCAGAATTGGGCGAGAATACGGCATTATACCGAACCCGTTTCCATCGCCGTGGCCGTTCTTCTGGCGGCCGGTCTGGCGTATTTTGTTTACCATCACGTTTTGCGAAAAATCAACAAGAAGAAGCTTGAAATGGAATTGACGAGAGAACCGGAAAGGAAAAAGTAGCCATGGACGCCATCGAGTTCCATGCCGGAAACCGGTCCACATCGAGTTATGGATTCCCTTCCGAAGGCCATGGGCAAAAAACCTGATAACGGAAGCGAAGACGCGCGGCAGCTCGGATTCTTCGGCGCGGACGACGCCATTGTGCATTACTACGACAGGGACGGCGCGCTTCGTTCAGGGCGCCTGCTGCGCAAAATCAAGAAGGGCAAGAAACGCGGCGCCTTCGTGGTGGCCGACACGTTCGGAAAGGCCTTTGTTCCCCCGAAAATCCGAAACATCGAATATCCGTCCAAAACCAAGACCGGGTCATGACTTCCGACGCTCCGCCAAGCCGTGAACGTTCCAGGGCCGTGTTGTATCTCGTGGCCACGGCCGTTCTGTGGAGTTTCGGCGGCGTGCTGATCAAATGGGTTTCGTGGAATCCGCTGGCCATCGCCGGAACACGCAGTCTGATTGCGCTTCCCTTCCTGCTTTTTTTCTTCCCGAAACGGCGCATCACCGGCTCGGCCTCCCAGATCGGCGGCGCCGCGGGTTACGCCGCCACCGTCATCCTGTTCGTATCGGCGACCAAATTGACAACGGCGGCCAATGCCATTCTGCTGCAGTACATGGCTCCCCTTTTCGTGGCCGCGGGCAGCGGCTTTTTTCTCGGTGAACGGGTTCGCTGGTTCGACTGGCTGTCCATTCTGATCGCCTGCGGCGGCATGACGCTCTTTTTCATGGACAAGCTGGCGGCCGGGGGATATTGGGGCAACGTCATCGCCATTCTGTCGGGAGTGGCCTTCGCCACCATGATTCTTTTCCTGCGGAAGGAAAAAGACGGAGATCCGCTCGCGTCCGTCGTGCTGGGCAACGCGCTCACCGTGCTTCTCTGTTTTCCGTTCATGTTCCATCCTCCCCTCCGCGTTTCCGACTGGACCGGCCTCGTTCTGCTGGGCATTTTCCAGATCGGGCTTTCCTACGTTCTCTACGCCGAGGCCATCAAGCATGTCACGGCGCTCGAGGGCATTCTTGTTCCCATGATAGAACCCGTGCTGAATCCCGTATGGGTGTTTCTGTTGCTCGATGAGCATCCCGGAAGGTTCGCCTTGATCGGAGGAGCCGTCGTGATGGCGGCCATCATGGCGAGGTCTGTCGCGTATATTTTTCTCGATCGGTCTCCCGGACGGGTCAATTCCCCCTGAAAATCTCCACGCCGTCCATCTGGTTTTTCAATAGATAAAAATGCGTGCTGTTGGCCGAACCGCTCCTGGCCTTGATGATTTCAAGCTTGTCATTCTTGAGCAGTTTGATCATTTCGGCGCCGGCATACAGGGCGGGCCCGTACCCGTGCGTGGAAAAGGCGCCCTGGCCGCGGTGGTAATAATAGACGTTGTCGTGCGCGTAGGTGGTGCCCTCGCACACGCCGTCCACCTGCCCGTTCGCCAGAATCCGCGTGGCCAGCGCGTTCCAGCCCGCCTGCGCGACGGGGCCGTACACGTGGCTGATCCATCCCTCGTTGATGCCCTTGGCAATGGCGTAGACGAACATCGCCGTGCATGACGATTCCAGTTTCGTTTCGGATTTATCGAGCATGTTGTGCCAGAATCCCGTGCCGTCCTGCAATTCAGCCACCGACCTGACCATCGAGCGGTACAGGTGCAACAGGGGTTCCCTTCCCTTGTGCCCGGGCGGCATCTGCGGCAGAAGTTCCGCCATGGCCATCAGCACCCAGCCGTTTCCCCTTCCCCAGTAAAACCTCGGATCATAATCGGCCGAGTTCGAGTTCCACCCGTGATCGAACAGGCCTTTCTCCTTGATGAAAAGACGATCCGAAAAACGCAGCACCTGTTTGACCGCGTCGTCCATGTAACGGGCGTCGCCCGTGAGTTTCCCCATGTGGACCAGAAACGGCACGCTCATGTACAGGTCGTCCGCCCACTGCGATTCGGGTTGGGGCCGGTGGCGGGCCAGAGATCCGTCCTTCAGCCGGAATTGCTTGTGTGAAATATACTCCGCCACGGTGTCGATCAGGGCGCGGTACCTGGCGTCCCGGTGGAACCGGTATGTTTTGATCAGCGCGCTTCCAATCGAACCACAGTCGTCCAGGGCGCCCATGTATATAATGGGACGCCAACCGCTCGCTTCGCGGCCGTACATCGCGGCGTTTTTCCTGAAATAGGGCAGGTGGTCGGCCACGAAGTCGAAAAACCGGACGTTGAAATCGCGGTACGATGAGTCGCCCGTGGTTTCGGCCAGGTAATCGAACGCCGACAGCGTGACTCCGTTGGTGTACGTCCAGGCGGCAAAGGGCCCGGGCCTGTTGTCTATGGCGGCGTTTGGGTTCGGTGCCGACAGGTCGGTGATGGTCTGGCCCGTTTCCCTGTCAATGATTTGAAAGACGCCCGACCGGACATGGAAGTTGTGTATGCGGTTGCACGCCGATAAAATCTGCTCCACGGTCGGGGCCTCGTACGGAACGTCGTAATCGGGCATGGGATGCGGGGACGTGTCCCTGGCGTAGTCGATCTGAGCCGCCGCTGACGCGGCCAGCCCGAACAGGCCCGTCCATAAAATGAAAAACAGCGCCGTCACGGGTCCCCAATTCCTGTTTGTGGTTCGCATCATGTCTCCTTTCGTCATGATTGGGATACATTCTTTATCAAAAGAGCGACCTTTACCGTTTTCCAGAGGGGATGATCCTGTGGATGCTCATGATTTGAACGGTTCTTTCCTTTTTCTTCCGGATGCGCCGGGCCTGTCTTTCCCTTTCCCTCTGAAATGCAGGACGGCCTGATAAACGAAAAGGACACACGGCAAAACGAGAAACAGCATGAACAGCCGTTTTGAAACGAGCAGAAAGACGGCTGCGCAAACAGCCAAAATCCAGATCGTCCGCCTGGCTTTGAGAATCCGCGGCATGGAATTTTCAACCTTTTTCAGCCCCGGCTGCACCCGGTTCCACCGAGCGTCCAGCCATGTCAAACCGCGGCCCAGCGTCTTCCGCATCCCGTAGATGATCCATGCGATGAAAAAGAACAGGATCCAGAGCAGCAGTGAAAAAAATCCGCGCCTGACGTACAGAACGTGGACATTCAATCCGTCATCAGGCTTTACAATCGTCTTGGCAAACCGGTAAACCTGGCCTGTCGTGGGCACCTCGATCTGGATGGGCAGAATGCCCGTCCCGCCGGACACGGCGCTTTGCGGCGCGGCCAGTCCGAGTTCATCGAGCTTGCCGCCGAAATTCATTTCCGCGTCGAGCTGCTGCATCGACTGCTCTTCCTGGACGGGGACGTTTCTGAACTGGCTTCGGTAGTCCTCGCCCTTATAGACTTCCTTGGCGTTTTTCCTCATCTGTCCGGGTTCTGCGACGTTTCCCTCGGACGGCGCCGATCTGCTGTAGGTCAGCACGCGCCGTTTGGCACCGAACAGGTTCAGGCCCCGTATGATTTCCTCCTTTTCCAGCGTGCTCTTGAAATAGAGGTACGCGTAGTCGTTCGGCACGTATACGGACCAGAATATCTGGCTCGTCATGACATCCACGGACGGCAGGCTCGCCTTGAGCCATCGGACTGCGCGGAAAGATTTTTCGGACAGGCAGTAGATGACCTCGACGGGAAACGCCTCCAGACGAGCGCCCGCCAGCCTCGACCGGGCGAGGGGCACCAGAAGTTTTCCTTCCGAACCGAACGACGACTCGACCGGTTCATTGTGGACGAACACGCTCCATATATCCGCGCCCGAAGGGAGGCTTATTTCAATGAATTGTTTTTCGCTGTTGCGCACCTGATAGATCAGGCGGTGCACCACCTTGCCGTCATCGGTAAACAGCGTCACCGCGTTTGCCGAAACCACCGAGGCCATGGGAACGGCTATCTTTTCATGCTTTTCGACATCGAGAACGAGGTTGAACGGATGCCGGAGATATTTGTATGCAAGAATCAGCGGTTTGGTGGATTTGTTGTAAAGCATCGGGGGCAGTTTCGGCACCGCGACCCGGGCCAGCCCCGCGGTTTCCACGGCCTTGACCTCGGCGCCCGTGTTGAGTTCCACCCCGATGGTTCCGGTTTCGCGGACGACGTTCAACGCCCGGAATCCGGTGAAAACGTTCGAAGATCCCTTGTCAGAAAGCGGCTTCTCGGCCAGGACATGGACGATCGCGTTTCCCTGCCGTCCGTAGGTGAAAGGGATGTAAATCATGCGCCGGCCGTTCAGGACTTTTTCGCGCCATGCGCCGACTCCTTCCCCCGAAACGCCGAGGATGTTCCAGTCGTCGGGGACGACCAGCGACGCCTCATCGATTTCACTGTGGAGAATGTTGAAGACAACGTCGGAATTGAACCGCATCGCATCTTCCTCTATCGAGAGCAGGTGGTTCACCTCCGCGTACAGCCTGGGCGGCAGTTTTTCGAGGACGGGCGCCTTTTTCCGCCAGGCCACGCTGAAATTGGAGACGGATGAAAGAACGGCCGATACGGCCGTGCCCGCGCGGGCGGGTTCCACGGCCATGTACTGCGCCTGCGGAATTTCCACATCGACGTCATTCAGGGGTATTTCCATTCTGAGCAAAGTGATGGGCGTGGGTTGAATGACGACGTCAAAACGGTTGGGACCCCGCGTCAAATTGGATTGCAGGGTGAAAACGGCCCTGGCCACGTGCTCGCCGGGTTTTGTGAGCACGATTTCATGCATGCCGCCTTCGTTGACGGTCATGGCCGCGCCGCCGTCGACCGTCATGTCTTCCAGCGCCATGTTCTGGTGAAGAAGGGGTATTCTCAGATAGGCGTTCTTTTTCATTACCTGGATGTGGAAAAGGGCCGTAAAGCGCGTGCCGTTTTTACCCACATTGCCCGAATAAACGGATTTGGTGATGATGTAGTCGAAGGGGGGAACCGCCCCGGGATCGTCGGGTGTTTTCATCTCATCCACGAGCCGGCGGAATGCGGCCCGGCTCATGACCACCAATCCTTCACGAACCGTGTGGGGAGGCGCTTTCACGCCCGTTTGGGCGGCCAATTTCTCGAAGGTTTCAATCGGCAGGACGATTTCGTTTTCGTCGATGCGGAGCAGTTTTTTGAACTCCTCCCACGGCACCGTGAGCTGGCTCCTGGCGTTTCCGCCATCCTGAGCGCTGAGTGCCGTCGCAAGACAAAGCCCCGTGAAAACCAGGGCTGCAAAACTGCGGACAAGGGTCTTTTTCATGGCAACCTACCTCCGTTCATGGTTCGCCTTCCGATTTGAATCGCGATGAAATGCTTGCCTGATTGAGGCACGGTGCAAAACGGCCTTTGATGGTCCGTCCGGGAAAGGCGGAATTTACCAGCCCATGATCTTCTTGAAAAACGGTGTCAGTTCCCCGGCCATTTCCTCATGCCCTTTTTTGTCCGGGTGCCCGTCGCAGCCGCCCGAAAAGGAACGGGAGAATGAAAACAGGTGGATGCGCTTGTCTATTCCTTCATGCCGGCAGCGGCGCATGACCGATTCGAGAAGGCGCTTCAGTCCGTCCCCTTTCGCCCCCGAAAGCGTCGGGCTCGACAAGAGGCAGATATGCGCCCGCGGGTGGCGTTTGTGCAGGGTCTGAATGAAGCGGACGGCGTCATCGACGAACCGGGCCGAATCGAGGGGCGCCCTCGGGTGGACGCCGTCGCCGTCCGAAAAATCGTTCGTTCCGAGGCAGATGGATATCAAATCGGGAACATATCGGTCTTCCGTCCACGATGAAGAGGATGGGCCGGCGTCGAGAGCGGTATGGCCGTACACCTCGGGCATGGTCGGACCTGGACCATTCCAGGTTCGCGTCACCCCGATGCCCGACACCGAACTCAACAACCAGTCGGCCTTGAAGCGTCTCGCGGTGACCGGACCGTACGCGAGGTAGGCATTGTGCTGATCGTGCCAGACCCCCCGGCCGCACGGCACATCGGACAAATCGAGCCCCGTTCCGCAGGTGATGGAATTTCCGATGAATTCGATTTTACGTTTCGGCCGGTTCTTCGGCTTCCGCATTTCCGGGCACACGATACCGAGAAAATCGAAGCACCCGGTCATCGCCTCGGTCGCCTTGCATATCAGGACCGTGTGATCGCCGTCATTCAAATCCCTGGCCACGGCATAGGCAGTCCGGCTCACGACGACTTTCATCCTTCCCTTATATTCACCGTCGATCTCCACGGCGATGAACCCGTGATTGCCGCCCGCATCCCTGTTCTCGAACAGAACGTCGCACGATCTGCCGCTGAATGCGAACCGGATGGTGGATCCCGCCCCGGCCATCCTCGGTTTCCGCGGATTCGAAAAATCGATCCGTCCCGTGTACCGGATGCGTTTATCGTCGGGTTTGAATAAAACATCCGGTTTGGAGGCGGCCCCGCATCCGATGACGGCGAATACCCCGATCACGATCGCATGGAAAAGGCATCTGAACCGGGTCATGGCATTCGTCTTTCATTTTTGATTTGGAGCCGTTTCAACGGGTTCACCGTCCGCAGGCGCCGTGTCCGATGTCCCGGAAAGGCGCCTGTTGTAATTTAAAGTTAAAAATGCAAAAATACAAATAAATCACGAAGGACGTCAACGAAAGGCGGTCATTTCCATGTTTTTAAAAATAATTCCGCATCGGCGGGGAATGAACGACAGGCTGAGTTGAAACAGGGCGGGAGATTCTAAAAAGGGTAAAAAATGATTATGCTTGGTTGGGAATAAAAATCCCGCGGCCCCGGAAGCGACTTCCGGAGCCGCGGGGAAAATATGGTTTATAGATTTTTCATTGAGGTAGACAGCAGCAGAAGGATAAAAGCGACTGCCACGAGCCAGAAATGCCAGGCCGTCAGGTATGGAATGACCACGAAATGGGCGATAATGCCGATCACGCCCACGATCAATGCAATCCACCATGTGTTTTTCTTCGGTGCACTGGGTTTCATGTCTTCCTCCTTGGTTGTGATGGGTGGCGAAAATGCGCGCTTCATGCCGGGGTGGTTTTGATGATCAGCTCCCCGACTGTTCTGCCGCCTTTTTCAGCTTGTCGTTGGCCATGATGGCCAGTTCGACGCGCCGGTTCGAGGCGCGTCCGGAGTCCGATTCATTGTCGGCGACCGGCTGAACCTCGCCGTAACCCGTGATCGTGAAACGAACCGAGCCGACTCCGAGAGATTCGAGGTAACCGGCCACAGACTGCGCCCTTTTCCTGGACAGATCGAGATTGTATTCGTCGGAACCGGTGGCGTCGGTATGCCCTTCGATCAGAATGTGTGTGTCTTCGTACTTCTTCAGGGTATTGGCGAGTTTGGCGATATTTTCCTTGCTGATCGGCTTGAGGTCCGCTTTGGCGACGTCGAATAGAATGCCCGAGTCGAAGGTGATGCGTATGCCTTCGCCGACGCGTTCCACCTTCGCGCCCTCGATATCCTGCTGAATTTCCGCCGCCTGTTTGTCCATATACCTGCCGATGTAGGCGCCTGCGGCGCCCCCCACGGCCGCGCCGATGATGGCGCCGAGAACCGTGTTTCCCGTCGCTTTACCGATGATTGCTCCGGCGGCCGCTCCGCTCGCGGCGCCGATCGTACCACCCTTGGTGGTCCCGCTCATGCTTGCGCAACCCATGCCCAAAAGGGCAAGCATGACACCCGACAGCAAAATCCATTTTTTCATGATTACTCCTCTCAATGATGTCCACTATCAGTAATCATATTAGCCATTTCATCCCAATTTTTCAAGTCTTTTTTCACGGTGATCCAAAAAACGGGCATGAGTCATTTGATATTCAGCTTGGTGACAATGCCTGAAACGGTAAAACTGGCGCATGGGGTGCCGGGGGTGTACGTTCCATTCTGATACAGGCCGTCGATCGCCGTTCCCGTCGAACTGCCCCCGTAATAGACATTGTAGGTCGAACCGTTTTTCAGTTTGGATGACGAGAAGGCGACCGACTGGTACGCCTTGGCCGGTTTGAAGGTGAGCACTTCCTCCCCGCTGCCGCCTTGAATGTGGAGCAACGTTCCGGCCGGGAGCGCTGCGGCGAAATTCAACAGAACGGCGTACTGGGTCGACGACGCGCCGGAAACCTGAGCCATGCCCGAACTGCCGGCGGCCACAAGCGTTCCGCCCGTCATTTTGTACAACCGGTCATAATCCACTGCGCCGTTCGCGTTCGATGTGGGACCATGGACAATGAGAACGCCGTCGGTCATGTGGATGGACCCGTTGATGTCGAGGCCGTCGCCGCCGGCCGTGATTGCGACATACCCGCCGTTGATGTAAAGCCAGTAATTGCCGGCAGGCATGCCGCCGCCGGGACCCTGGCCGGGACCTCCCCCGCCCGTTCCCGCATCGCCGCCGGCCGCATTCAGGCCGTCGTCGCTTGAGACGATGTGAATATTTCCGGCGTTGATTGCGATCGACATGCTTTCAATGCCTTCGAACGATTTGGTGATGCGGATATCTCCGCCGTTGACCGCCAGGGCGGTGTCGGCATGAACGCCGTCATCGCGGGCGGAAATGGTGAATGCACCCCCGTTGATGGACAGACTGCCGTTCGAGTGAATGGCGTCATCGGCTGAATTGATCATGGCAGTACCCCCGTCGATCACGGTGCTGACCAGTCCCTTGATTCCCTTGGCCGACGTGCTGGCGCCCACGCTGCGGCTGCTGCCGCCGCCCGACATCAGGGTGAATTGTCCGTCGGCGATCAGGGCGTCCGTTTGGGCCGCGATGGCGTCTCCTCCCGAGGTGACGTTGATTTCTCCGGTTACAATCAGGATATATCCCCTGGCTGCGTCCTCGTTATTGTCCGATTTCAGCCCGTCGCCGCCGGCCGTCACGGTCATTTTTCCGCTCTGGACGATCAGATAGTCTCTGCCGCGTATCCCGTCATCCTTCGCAGTGACTGCGATCGTGCCGCTTTTCATGATGAGTCCGTCTTTGCTGGAAATGCCGTCATTGAAATTCCCGTTCACGGTCAACGACCCGTTCCCGCAGATCGTGTGGTCCGATTTGCTGAAAACGGCCGCATTGGGTTCGTCTTCGGCAGGGTCCGCAAAAACATAGGCGGCACCGTCCTTCAGGGCATTCTGGGTGCCTTCCGCCAGAACGACCACGGCTTTCTTGGCGTTTTGAACGACCAAGGGGGCGCTCGTGGAGCACGAAATGTCCACGCCGTTTAAAATCAACCGCACGATTGCCTTGTCTTCCGCGTTCACGATGATTTGTCCGTCGGCCAGGGTTCCGCTGAAACTGTACGTGCCGGCCGATTGAATCACGACTTTACGGCCGTTCGCGGTCGCGCCCGTTCCGTTCACGGTAATCCCGTTTCCGCTGAATACGATTGAAACAACCTGGGAGCTGTTCCAGGCATAGTCGGCAGCCTCTTCGTGGTTGCCGTAATTCCCGGCCAGTGCGTCAGCCACCCTGCCCGTCACGACGCCTGTTCCGGTTTCTCCGCCGTCCGTGGTCTGTGGATCTTCCGGAATGACCGCGCCGGAGGGCTTGTCGCATGCCGGCGACAGGCACAGCATGAAAGCACAGGCCGTCATGAGCACGATTTTCCTTTTTCCCATTTTTTCTCCTGCTGGCAAATCCGCATGGTTGATTCCCGGTCGCTGGAATCCGTCACTTTTCCCCGTTTATTGAACACGGCGCAACTTATTTTTATTTCGCATCCAATTTCAAACGGCGCGGCGCCGGCAGCACAGGGTCATTGGCGGGACGGGATTCGAAGTTCGATCAATCACTTAAAGCTTCACTGCAACAAAAAAGGCTACCCATGCATGAAAACTGGCATGGGCTATGAAGGCCGATTCCAATCCGTATCTCCAGAACAACCAACCCCATGGCAGAGAAATAACAAAAATGGTCATGACAGGGCGAATGGGATTCGTTATTCCAAAATTGATTAAATTGGGAATATGACCCGCGGCAAAAAGTATCTGACTCAGAAAAACACCAAACCAGATCAATGATTCTTTTGGAATACCCGTACCATGTTGAAGAATGCGCCATAAAGCCCATGTGATCATGGTCATAAAACCCCAGCGCACGATCACCTCTTCGGTCAGACCTCCCAATAAGCGCGTCGGAAATGGATACCTATTGAGATAATCGATGAAATCGGGCGAAACAAAGTAGGCAATGACGGCCCCTGCAAAACCTATCGGGGCACCATAAAAAAATGGACGTTTGAGTATGGCCCAGAATGCCCTTTTCTTTATGGAAACCCCCGCCAGGCAGGCTCGAAAACCGATTCGGGGCGCAAGAATCGCTCCTGCAGCGGCAAAGATGGCGGCCACTGTGACGGAAGACAATATCTGAATGACGATAAGTGTGGTCATCGAAAACCGAAGCTGCGTACCTGCTGGAATGAGTTTTGGTATGGCGGGTACGAAAGACAAAATGCTTACGACAGCGGCAATCCAGACAAATAAAAAGCTTTGAAAGCGGGTGTTTGACGGTTTCTTGTTTTTTCCGGAATTCCTGGTCACCATAAGATTTTGGCTCCTCACGCGGATCGGTGCGCCACTCGAGGCATACCCGGGCCGCCCGACGCGCCGGGGCATGATGTCATCGTTTCATCTGAGTAAAACCATTTTTTTTGCTTTTTTTAACGAACCGGCCTGCAGACAATAAATATAGATACCGCCCGGCAGATGATCTGCGCTCCATTGTCTTTCATGTGTTCCTGCCTGCATTTCTTCCGAAACCACGTTCGCCACCTCCTTTCCCAGCAAATCAAATATTTTCAGCGAAACAAAAGAACGCGACGGCAGGGCAAAAGCAACCGTCGTGGCGGAGTTGAACGGATTCGGAAAGTTTTGAAACATTGAAAACGTTTCAGGGATTGCTGCTATATTATTTTCATCAACAGGGGTTTCAGCCGTATTTCTCATGCCCGGGGAACCGTGTCCCGGCGAGGCCCGCCAATTCGCGGCTGACGCGTTATCAGCTGTCGGGTCCGACAGTTCCAATGTGGCGCCCAAACCATCGGCTTCCGCCGGCCACGGGTTCTGATCATCGAAGACGAGCGAATCGATCACCCGGCCTTCTTCATCCGATATTTTTATGAATTCCCCCGAACCGCTCAGTCCAAAATCCATTTCACCGATCACATTTGAAACCCTCGGGTAACGCAATGAGAAAGCGCGGCCGTCTTCTGCCAGAACCAAATATTGATCAGATCCCAATACCGTTCCGGCGGGAAAGGCAAAGGCGTGCCCTGCCTCGCCATCCGTAAACACCCAGCGGCTCATGTCCACGCTCTGCCTGCTGCAGTTGTAGAATTCAATCCAATCCCCCGAATTGAAAAAATCGGATGAATTGTAATTGATTTCGTTGACGACAATTCCCCCCGCACGGCTGCTGTCAATTGAAAACAAGGCGGCCATGGTTGTCTTGCCGCCCACGGAAAGCGATATCTGGGCGTCCCGGGATGGAACATCTCCGCTCCATCCGTCAAATCGGTAACCCGGCGCGGGAATTGCGGTGAGATGTACCGGATTGCCCTGGAAATAGGTGCCATTCCAGGGCATGTCGGCCGATTTTAGAGAAAGAGAATTGAGTCTGACGGAACCGCCCTGCGTGGACTGAATCGTCAGCGTGCCGTCATTCCCGCATCGAAAGTAATTGCGGACAAAACCGCGCAGATACCCCGGGCGCTCCTGGGCAAAAGAAATCATTCTGTCGAGGTTTTCTCCGGCAATCCCGAATCGTTTTCTGTGCCTTGGGAGCTCGCCGGCGATGTGATCGGCCAGCGCATGGATCACACCGACGACCCGCGAACTTTTAAAATGGGTATTGAGCAGATCCGCAATCTGATTGATGAACTGATTTTTGATTTTGGGATTGGCCACCAGTTTGCGCTGCAGCAATGTGGCCCATGGCGCATTTGAATAACGCGTTTGAACGGGTGACAGCATGAAAGAGATGTGGTCTTCAGCCTGACCGTTCGTTTCATAAAGATTGAAGCCGAAATCAACATCATAGAGAATCCAGCGCCATTTCCCCCTGTCGCTCCGCTCCCGCCAGTACTTGATATTGGTGCCGGGCCAGTCCTGATTGTTGTAATAGGCTTGAGCCGCGAAATACAAAATACACTCGTCCAGATCGATCATCGATGCAATCATATTGTACGCGGCATCGGTGGACACGTCGTGGGTGCTGATATAATTGATCAATTGCCGGTAATGCAGCGAGTCCCCGTGAATGACGGCCATATTCTCTTCCAGCATATCGATATGGTCCGGATCCACGCCGTGCCGGCCGGCGACATAATGTTCGTTGATTTTTTCGCGGATATTGTAGATCCCCCAATACGCACCGTTGATAAACGTGGTGGCGGGGCGGTACTCCAGATAGTCGATGTCCAGATCCTTCACAAGCGTGTGCATGACCGCATCACGGATGTGGGTGTACTTAAAGTCGTTGCCCGAGTTTCTTAAAATAAACGATTTGAAAGAAGTGACGTCAAAATCCGGGAATAGCGGATATTCAATCTTTGAGACGCCGTATTCATCCTTGAACTTGACAGAAAAAGATTTCTGGGCATAGCACCGGCTATAGGCGCCGTAGATGGCGATCCCGCAGTTTTCCGAAAATCCCCGATTTTTCTCGTCATCGTAAAATTCAATATGCGCAGGACGTTCCCAATCCATCCAAAAATTCGCACCATGGTTCGGCTCGGCGGATGTCCATCCGGGGCCATTGGCGTAAATTCCATCATTGTAGTCAAAAAGATGATGCGGATCCGTGGACAGGGAGATGACGGGCAAATCGGTCGCTTCGTTGATAAAATAGGTATGGACAATCGGGGTTCCCGGCAGATGATTTTCTTTCAGGCTCACCGCTTTAAGAACGGCGGTTTCTTGAATCTGTATCGGGGCGGAATATTCTGTCTGGCTAGAATCAGGATCGCTGCCATCCATCGTATAGAAAATACGGCTCCCGCCCGCTGAAAGTGAGACCGCGATGGCTGATGAATAAAAACCGCCGGGCAAAGAAACGGATATGGAATCTGCGGCGTCTTCGATGCCGGTCCCCGTATTACGCGATCCCGGTGTTGGAGGCTGGAATACCCAGGGGAAAGATCCATCCTGAATTCTGGCATATGAAATATCAGTGCCTGAAGCCGGAATATCGACTTGATCGATCACGATGCCCTGCGCATTGCTGAGCAGGAGCGTTTCGCCCGATGCGCTTATTTTAAAGTTGGCGTGCGGGGGTGATGTGTGCCGGTCTTTATCGGATGCGAAAATCAATAAAAATCCTTCCGGCTCAATCACGGTGCCGCCAAACTGCCACTTGAGCTTATCGAGAGAATCATCACTCAGGCCGAACCCTGGTAAATGGACGGGCACACTCTCCTTATTGTATAATTCAACCCAATCCGGAGCATCGCCGTCCCCGTCGAAAATGGTCGCATGATTTGAAGCCATGACTTCATTGATCACGATGTTCTGGGCAATAACAAGTAATGGGAACAGCAGTACAATGAACAATGCGGTTTTAACCATTTTGTCGCCTCTGGAATATCGCATGCCCATGCGCCTGTCCGGACTCACCTGACATGCATGGATGACACGAATTGCGCCGGCTGATTGTGTCGATCCCCGTCCATATGAAACGAACACGACCCGAACCATGCGGCGTATCCTCGGACCGTGACCGATGATGCGACGATAACCGCATTGATCCCGAATGCCCGTCCGCCGAAGTGCGGATCGCTGATCGGGTCAACGCGGTTGCTGGGCCGCAAATAATTGCATTACCCACCGATAGAGCCCGTTTTTAACCATTTTTCAAAACGGGTTGCCGGCCAAAGAGCGAAAACAGTTTTGACTGCTCCCACAGCAACCACATCAAAGCACACTGACCAGGCGGCGGCCTCGTCGAGTGTGACGCCCATCGGCCGCTCCGCCGCGCCGCTCACCCCGGATCCTTTTCAATACGGACGATTCATCAAATGGGCTGAACGTTTCCATGGACGCGAAACGCCGCATACAGCGCGAGGCTGACAACCTGTGCGGCGGAATGAACAGGGTCAAAAAAACGCCCCTTATCAATGATACATGCGCCGGGCTGTCAAATTCAATTACAGCAGCTGCGCTCTCAACTCTTCGCCGCTCTTTGGCGATAACATGGCGGGAGGAATATCCAATACCGTCTTGGCCCCCTTATCACCGCTTCGCGCCAGGCGGTAGGCCGCTCTTGCGTAGCAAACCAGCACACCGGCGGTAAATTCGGGATTGGAGTCGAGCTTCAGGGAATACTCGATCATGTGCTTGTGATGTTTGCCCGTGCTGCCGCTGCGGACGACAAAGCCCCCGTGAGGCATTTTGCCGTGGTTTGCGTTTAATTCGCGTTCTGATATAAAGTGGACCGCCGTGTCATAATCGGCAAAGTAGTCCGGCATATTCTCGATCGTCTTTTTAATTTTCGTCTTATCTGCGCCCTCTTCAAGCACGACATAACACTCTCTTGTGTGTTTCTCGCGCGTGGTCAAGCTTGGATTGGCGCCGCTTCGAACGGCTTCAACGGCATTTTGCACGGGCACGGTGTACTGAACGGCATTTTTTACGCCTTCAATTCTACGAATGGCATCGGAATGACCTTGACTGACGCCTTTCCCCCAAAAAGTATAATGCACGCCGCTTGGCAAAATCGATTCGGCATACAACCGGTTCAAAGAGAACAGTCCGGGATCCCAGCCGACCGAAATGATGGATACATGGCCGTTCTTCATGGCCGTTTCGTTGACGGAATAAAAATATTGAGGAATTTTGGCGTGTGTGTCAAAGCTGTCGACCGTGTTGAACAACGCCGCAAAGGCGGGACCTTGCGCCGGCAAATCCGTGGCGGAACCGCCGCATAAAATCATGACATCGACCTTATCCTTCATGGAAGCCGCCTCGCCGGCACTGTAAACAGGCGCAGACTGATCCTCAGGAATGAGGCGGCCCGGATCTCTTCTTGTGAATACACCCGCCAGCTCCATATCCGCATTCTGTGCAATGGCCAGTCCTACCCCTCTGCCAAGATTACCATAACCCGCAATGCCGATTCTGATTTTGCTCAATGGAATCTCTCCTTCTTTTTAAAATACCATTCCATCTTGTTATCCCTGTCAAGATTTACCATTGTTTTTATAAAAATTCGTTCCGACAATGATTGACAGTGGAAATTCTATTAAACCAAAGCAGAGGCTGATAAGGGCTGGCCCAATCGGGTAGATTCCCATATTGACATGATTGATCAAAAATAAATGAATTACAAACAATACCGTCAAACTGGCCGTGATCGAGCTCTTGAGGCTGAATGCCGTTTTGGGAAGAATCATTGCATAAATCCATACGGTTAAAGTGCACATGGAAATGAGGTAAAGAATATTGACCACTTGAAACCTTGTACCGCTCAGGGTCATATTGGGAAAATACTGCTGCGCAAGTTTTGCTTCATTCAAATTAAATGCCAAACTTAAAAATCCTTCAAAGACTAACTCGATAAAAATATATGCGGCGCTCGCAATCAGACCCCCGAGAACAACGCGTGGAATGCATATCCTTTTCATGATCGCTCTCCATTCTGCGGATCAATTGGCTGTACACCGTTGCGCATGATCGGCCGGAGAAGGCCGGCGAAACCGGCCGGCGCAGGCCCGTTCGATGCGCGGATTATGAGTTATTATCCTAAAAAGATATAAAAGTATTTTTAACTTTCAACCTATTTCTTGTCTTGATAACCAAAAAGACCGAAAAGGGAAAATAATGCGAACAAAGTATATAAAACAGGTGCATTCAACGCGGATCCAAGAAAGCCAAGAAAACCAAGAAAACCCAACATTCCCAATAGGTTTAAATTCATGATAGACTCCTTTTCAATACGTTAACAAATTCTCTTATCAGATATCTTGGCCGCTTGAATTGACGGGCCCAGAAGGCCCCCTGAAGAACCATATCCGGGTGCTCCATATAACCTATTCCTTCTTCGGGACCAATTGAATATGATCCGGATTGAATGCTCGTCCTTTATTTTCTCCTAATGTCCAGAAACTATTCGGCGACATGGTCCATATGATCGGTTGAAGAGTCGCATAATCCAGGGCGTTCTCCTTGACTCCTTTTTTATTAACCCATGCATTTTTCACTTCAATGATGAACAATGTATGGGCTCTTGGATGCGCTGAATCCGCTTCGACCAGACTGACGGAATTGACCACCTCACATTCAAATGAAACGACGCACCCGTCAACCATTGGAGATTTCTCATTGTCGCCGTAAAAGACGGTGAATATCCGGCTTTTATCGTATGCTTCTCCCGATGTCATACCCACGGCATCGACACGCGGAATCATGTCAACCGTAGGGATATTGATGCTGAAACAATTGTTTTCCATTATCGCCCGATGCGTGAAATGCTGCTTTTGGATGGAAATACCCAACAGATATGGATCAGCTTCCAGCCGTGTGAACCAGGCGGAAGTCATGAAATTAACCTGATCTCCCAGCTTGGTTCCGACAAGTACGACGGGAAACGGCGGGTCAAATTGCCTTCT
>JBFZEN010000165.1:0-4767 GCA_041306805.1 bacterium | reverse complement strand
AACCCCTCTTGCCATCCAAAATAAAGCCCACCTCGCCGGGCACGTATGAACCGCGCTTCCCCACGCTGCCGTCGTTTAATGCGGTGAACTCAACTCGGCCGGTGTTTTGCTTGGCGGCCATGGTATTATATAAATCCACCCATACCATGAAATCCCGACAGGCCGTCCCGGCGTCATTTTCCGCCTTGAGAGTGAATGGATGGCGGCCGGCTTGATCCGGTTTCATATTCCACGTATTCCACCGGATGGTGTTCCATTGCGATTCGTAAACCATTCCTTCGGGGCCGGAAACCAGCGACACGACCGGCGCCGGCCAGCCTTTCACCTTGGGTCGGAATGTTAAACGGGATCCGGCAAGGATTTCAAGCGGTTCCCATACGAATTGGGGGGCAAGAACATGCTCATGCCAGCATCCGAAATTAGACGATGCTTTCCCTCCGGTGGAGCAGAACATTCCCCCCGCGTATACGTCGCTTCCGCTGACGGCCATCGAAACCACGCAATCATTTGCCCCGCTTCCCAACTGCATCCAGCTGTTTTGATCCCATTTTACGATGTGCGATGCACTTGGAAACTTGGCTTCCGTAAAAAGGCCTCCGATGAAAACGTGGGTGCCGGTTGCCGCAATGGAGAAGACTGGTGCGCTCACGCCCGAATAGATACTATATTTCATGGAGGACCAGGCTGATCCATCCCATCTGACGATATAATCCGCCCAGACTGCGTTGTCCGTTCCATAAAGCGCATTGGTGAAATCTCCACCGACGATAATATCACCTGATTGAACGGATAATGCACGGACGAATCCGTCCAATCCCCTTTCCAGTGGAAGCCAGTTGAAGCGATCCCACCTTGCGATATAGTTGGCTTCAATGCCGTCTGCACTGGTAAATTCTCCGCCCACGTAGAGATATGCACTGTTCAATGCCAAGGCTCTTACTTTTCCGTTCACCCCGCCTTTTAAAGTGATCCATTGGCTGCCGTCCCACTTCGCAATATTGTTTGCGGAAATACCGCCGGCGGACGCAAACAATCCGCCCGCGTATACCGTATTCCCGTCGACAGCCAGGGCCAATGCCTCGCCGTTGATACCGCTTCCCAATGCGTACCATTGGCTGCCATCCCACTTCGCAATATTATTGACAGGGACGCCCCCGGCCTGGCTGAAAGCGCCCACCGCGTATACGATACCGTTGCCGACGGCGATGGCGGACACGGCACCGCTCAATCCGCTTCCGAGTGCCGACCAGGAACTCCCGTTCCATTTGGCGATATGACTAGCCTGAACGCTTCCCGCCTGCGTGAATTCTCCGCCTGCGTAGATGTCACTCCCGCTTGCAGCCAAGGCAAGCACGGCACCGTTCAACCCCTGTCCCGGAAATGTAAAACGGCCGTCCCAATCTTCGTCTCCAGAGGCCAGTTGATTCCCTTGATAACCGTCGGCCTTGAGCAGTTTTTCAACGGGCATGGATTTGGGATCCGGCGATTCCGCCGCTGGAAGAAGCGTGATCTGGATCAACATCAAAGAAAGAAATGCGGGAAAATATAACCTGGAAAAACGCATGGCCATCCCTCCTCTTTTGGCCGAGAATACGGCCTCGAACACGCCCCGGAAACGAGAGCGCGATTCCCCTTGATAATAAAGATATTTGCTCTTAAAATGGAAAACGGAAAAAGATACCACTTCCCCGGAAGGCGGCGAAAAACCGTAATTTTTATGGAAATTCAGGATAAAATTCGATTTAAAAAAATAAAGCAAAATTTACATAAATGTCAAGTAATAAAACATCTGTTACAAAATATTAACAAATGTTACCGGCCGAAATACGAAGATGATGATCACCATGAATGCTGAAATAATGGGCAAATTGAAGGATGGAAATACGGGAATTGACTAAAAATGAAGCGTCCTCCGATTCACGACGGATCTTCCCGGTTAAGGAGGATCCGCGGCCAATTTCTTTGTCAGGCTGTCCTGTTTTATATCTCGGTGTCCTTCGGTCCTGCTTCGCATGATCATATGTTTTTCGGTGCTGAATCAAATGGATATGCACCTGCCCCTCTGCTGCGGAAATTTGCCCCGCAAAAAACGGGACGAATCCGTCATTTCAACAGCAGACACTTTATCATCTGCCTGAACGACCCGGCCTTGAGTTCCACCAGGTACATCCCGGACGGCCGGTCCGCCGCATCCCACACGACCGTATGCGTGCCTGCCTCCCGTCGCGCAGGACTGAACGCATGCACGAGGCTTCCCCGGGCATCGAATATACGCAGCTCCACAGGGGACGCTTCCGCCAGAATATAGGTGATCTTCGTCTGAGCGTTGAACGGATTCGGGAAATTCTGCAACAGCGCGTATTCCGAGGGGGCATCGGATTTATTCTGTTCCACGGCGCTGATCTCGGGCGGGCCGGGAGGCGTAT
Organism: bacterium; assembly: GCA_041306805.1. Taxonomy (GTDB): domain Bacteria; phylum Zhuqueibacterota; class QNDG01; order QNDG01; family DTFT01; genus JBFZEN01. Next base: position 2,341 of record JBFZEN010000165.1, on the reverse strand, counting down.
TTCCGTATTCCCGGTAAAATGGTTCCCAATCCGAAGATTGCATTCCCTTGCCCAGACGGCCGCCCGATCCAACGACCGTCATGTCGCAGGCCCCCTTGACGGCGATCCAGTATCCCTGCTTCTCGTCCAGATTGCCGGCGGAGAAATACGAACCCATGACAGTTTCCCAGCCGAAGGCGGGCGACAGGACCTGTCCTTCGGGGTTTGATTTCGGATTTGAAAAATCCACTCCACCGGCCGGGCTGCCGACCATATACCACCCCTGTTCCGGGAATGATGCTGCAACCTTCGTCAGGGGTGCGCCCGTGACGCTGCAGGCCGCAGGGTTGGGCAGATGAATCCAGTACCCTTTACGCGGAGCCATCTTCGTCACGGAGATATAATAACGGATTTTCGCGTCCCATATGTACGCCTGACCGCCTGACGCACCGGGGAACAGAACCGCAACGCTGGAATCCTGCGGCACCACGGGCAGGGAGACCATGTGCCATCCCGGTTTCGTGAACGCGTACGACGCGGTCGCCGTCACCAGAGGACGGTACTGAATGATTACCTTGTTGTATGCGCCGGAAAAGGTGAACCCCGCCGTCCCCCGCATGTTCCTTCTGTATGAACCCACGCACATCATGAAATCGCCCTGGGGCGGCAGATCGGACGGGTTCCAGAATATCGTCGTCATGTTATCCGGATTGTTGTTTATTGTCAGATTCCAATCCACCGCCTCGACGGGTGGAAAATCCCAGTCGCGTATGTCCTGATCCAGGACGTTGGGAAACGCGTCTATCTGGAAACAGGAATAGAACGCCGGCGGAACGGGCGGAGCCTGCCTGTCGAAACCGGCGTCGAAACCGTCGGTGGCATCGGGGTCGCCTCCGAAGCTGCGGCTCATGGAAATCCCGCTGTTGTCTGACACGGTCAAGGCGCATCTCCAGGGCCGTCTGATGACCAGCTTCGACGCCGCCATGTCCGCGCTGGCTTTGAGGTCATCGAGATTGTCTCCGCCCAATACGGCGAACACGCACCTCACGCTGTCCCCCGCGGGAACGGCATAGGGGCCGGCTGAGACCAGCGTCCTCCAGTCGGAAACCGACGATTCCTGATCATTCGAGAAATGGATCATCCGCCCGAACATCACACTATCGGAATTGTCGTCGTCTCCCCTCATCCAGGCCGCGTAACCGGATGCATTCCCGGTCAAAACGGCCACGCCGTAATAATGGGAATCCCCGGAGGAGCCCGGTTCAGCCATATAGGCCAATTGCCTCGTCTTGTCATAGCCGGCGAGATTGTCCCCTCCGCCGACGTCCCAATCCATGGCCAGTCCCGCGTAGATTTCGGGGAAATCGCCGGCCGTGGTGTTCTTGATCCAGTATTCCACGATCACATATTCCCGGTCCGGATCCGACGATTTGGAATACGAGCGTTGGAGAACCGATATGCCCATCGGATGATCGGCTTCGCCGTCGGTGAACCGCGCCTGGCAGGCCTGCTCGAAACCCGTCAGGTCCGACGCGAAGGGAAGCACCCTGCTCTGCGGCAGGTATTCGTGCGCGGCCACGCCGCCGGAGACCTGCGCGGGCGACTTGCCGACCACCAGCTGGCCTTCGAACAGCGGCTTGTACATGCCGTCGAATGTGAAATAGCGGAAGGGGGCCCTGTCCCCTATGCTTCCATCGTTGAACGCCGCAAAAATCATCCGGTTGTTGTCATGCAGCCGGTAATGGACGTCGACCGCGTGGATCCGCGGCGCCCTGCCGGGCGATTCCGCGGCAGCGGGATGAAGCGTACCCGCAAAAGCAAAGAAAAGCGTTCCCCAAATGGCCGGTTTGACCGTGCGCATGACACTCCCCCGGTGATGTATTGAAAACATCCGCATAGCTTCTTGAAACCCTCCGTTTGATTCTATCATCAAGCAAAAGTTGAGCCATGCAATGGATTAGAACCGAGAAGAAAACCATGAAGACATTTTTTGCAAGGATTGCCGCAATTATCTGTATTGATTGATGTTAAGAAAAGTTAACCTATGTTACGCAAGGCTTCATCATTGTTACAAAAATGTGACCGCGCCCCTGCGGCTGATTTTATGGACGAAAACAGGTCATTCTCAATCCCGCCGGGGCGCATGCGGCGCATCCATTCAATTCCCGCACAGACCCAGAAAATTCTTCATGATGCGCATCCCCGAACCGGTCAGCACCGATTCGGGATGGAACTGCACGCCCTCCACAGGAAGCGATTTGTGGCGTATGCCCATCACCTCCCCCTCATCCGTCCAGGCGCTCACCTCCAGGCATTCGGGCAGGTTCTTCTCCTCCACGATGAGCGAATGGTACCGCGTGGC
>JBFZEN010000164.1:0-3319 GCA_041306805.1 bacterium | reverse complement strand
GTGGGCAAGTAAGTTCCGCAGTATCAAATTCCGTCCTGAAAATGGCCTTGCTGTCCTGGCGACCGGCTCTGTGCAGGTTTATGTCCAGTCCGGGCGGTATCAGCTCTATGTCGATAAACTCGACCCGGCGGGTGTTGGCGCCTTGCAGCTGGCATTTGAACAGCTCAAAACAAAACTCCATGCCGAAGGTCTATTTGACGAAGCTCGCAAAAAAACGCTGCCGAAATACCCGATGTGTGTCGGCGTGATTACCAGTGCCAGCGGGGCAGCAGTCGAAGATATCCGCAACAGCATCTTCAAGCGCTGGTCTTGTTGTAAACTGTACCTGTTTGATGTGCCCGTGCAGGGTGATGGTGCAGCGGCTAAAATCGCCGCTGCTATCCGCAAAGCCAACCAAATGCGAAAAAAACTGGGCTTAGAACTGCTTATCATCGGTCGCGGCGGCGGATCCATGGAAGACCTCTGGGCATTCAACGAAGAGGCCGTGGCCAGGGCCGTATCATCATCGCGCATTCCCGTTGTTTCCGCCGTGGGGCACGAGGTCGATTTCACCATTTGCGATTTCGTCGCCGACCTGAGGGCGCCCACGCCGTCCGCCGCGGCGGAACTGGTCGTGCCCGATCGCGGGGAGCTTTTTTCAACGATCAGCCAATGGACGGGCAGGTCGGCCAGGCTGCTGCGCGACCGGATCCGTTTTTTGAGCGAAAGGGTGCGTGCTCTCGGCCGAAGCCACGCGCTGCAGAAGCCATCGGACCAGCTGCGCGAAAGGCGTTTCCGCGTGGACGACATGACCCGCCGCTGCGGCGCCCTGTTCGAACGCCGTGTTCTGGCGATGCAGGCCGGCCGGGAGAAGGCGGAAGAGAAACTCATGGCCCTCAGCCCCGAGGCCGTGCTCAGACGCGGCTACAGCATCACCACGCGCATCCGGGACGGCCGCGTGGTGACAGGCGCCGATGAAGTCGCCGTGGATGATGGAGTCTGCATCCGGTTTTCCCGCGGTTCGGTGGATGGAAGGGTGGAGAAAGTACGATTGAGTTCAGACGGAAAATTAGAAGATTAGAAAATTAGAAGATTAGAAGGGATTGCCTTCATTGCCCCCAATCCGCAAAGAAATACAGGGATTATAAAAACGAATGGCTTCTACAAAAAATAAATCCATGACTTTTGAAGAGGCATTCCAGAAACTGGAATCCATCGTGGAGACGCTTGAGAAGGGGGAAAGCACGCTCGACGCCTCGATGAAACTATTCGAGGAGGGAATGGAGCTTTCGCGGTTCTGCGCGGCGAGATTGAACGAGGCGGAAAAGCAATTGCTCAAGTTGGTGAAGCGCGAGGACGGCGATTTTCAGACGGAGCTCATGGAATGAGCGGACTGCTTGAACGGATCGAGTCGCCTGCAGATCTGAAAAAATTGAAAGCCAGGGAACTCGACGCGCTCGCCGTTGAAATACGCGAATTCCTCATCCGGACCGTTTCGAGTACGGGCGGGCATCTGGCCCCCAGTCTGGGTGCGGTCGAACTGACAATCGCGCTGCATACCGTATTCGATTCACCGCGCGACAAGATCGTCTGGGACGTCGGCCACCAGGCCTATGTTCATAAGATTTTAACCGGGCGGAAGGACCGCTTCCACACGCTGCGACAATACCAGGGCATCAGCGGTTTTCCCAAAATATCCGAAAGCGAGCATGACGCCTTCGGCGCCGGGCACGCCTCCACGTCGATATCGGCCGCATTGGGGCTGGTCACGGCGAGGGATATTCTCAAACAGGACCACAAGGTCATCGCCGTGATCGGCGACGGTGCTCTGACGGGCGGACTCGCCTTCGAGGGTCTCAACAACGCGGGCTACGCCAAGCGCGACCTGATCGTGGTGCTGAACGACAATCAGATGTCCATTTCCCCGAACGTGGGCGCCCTGTCGAAGCATCTGACCCACATCATCACGGCGCCGCTGTACAACAGAATCAAGGACATTCTCTGGGCCTGGACGGGCAAAATGGCGAAAGGATCGCGGCAGGTCCGGTCCGCCATCCACCGCATCGAGGAAGGCCTCAAGGCCATGATGCTTCCCGGCTCGATGTTCGAGGGCCTCGGATTCCGGTATTTCGGTCCTCTCGACGGTCACGACATTCCGCTGATGCTGCGGGTATTCCAGGAAATCAAGCGGCTGCACGGGCCCGTTCTGATCCATCTGATGACCACGAAAGGCAAGGGGTACCGCTTCGCGGAGGAAGACGCGGTCAAGTTCCACGGGCTGTCGTCGTTCTGCCCCGAGACCGGCGACACCACGGCGAATAAAATGCAGACCTTCACCGAAGCGTTCAGCTGTGCCGTGGCCGAGCTGGGCGAAAAAGACAGCCGCGTCGTGGGCATCACGGCGGCCATGGCGGATGGCACGGGTCTGGCCCGGTTTTCCAGGCAATTCCCGGAACGGTTCTTCGACGTGGGCATAGCCGAGGGGCATGCGGTCACATTCGCGGCCGCGCTTTCGGCGCAGGGCCTGCGCCCCGTGGTGGCCATCTACTCCACGTTCCTCCAGCGCGCCTTCGACCAGATCATGCATGACGTGGCGCTGCAGAAACTGCCCGTGGTGTTTGCGATCGATCGCGCCGGGCTCGTCGGCGAAGACGGGCCCACGCACCACGGCTGCTTCGACCTGAGTTATCTCAGGATGGTTCCGGGCATGGTCATCATGGCGCCCAAGGACGGCATCGAGCTGCGGGACATGCTGTTCACGGCGTTGAAACAGGATGCGGGCCCCGTCGCGATACGTTATCCCCGCGGAGAGGCGAGCGGGGTATGGGAAAAAAATGTTTTCAAGGCTCTGCCTTTGGGCAAGGGCGAAATCGTCCGGGAAGGCCACGACGCGGCCGTGCTGGCCGCCGGGCAGACCGTGCAGACCGCCTTGCAGGCCGCGGCCGATCTTTCGCGGAAGGGCATTTCCGTTCATGTGGTCAACGCCAGGTTCATCAAGCCCATCGACAGGGAGATGGTTCTCGACACGGCGAAACGGTTTCCCTTCATTCTGACGCTGGAAGACAACGCGGTCACGGGAGGGTTCGGCGACGCCGTGGCCGACGTCCTGACCGAAGCCGGCCTGCTGCCCGGCGTTCACCTGGTCAAGGCCGGCATTCCCGACCGGTTCATCCAGCACGGGAGTCTCGCGGACCTGCATACGGAAATCGGGCTGGACCAGGAGCATATTGTCCAGAAAATCGAGCAGCTGCTTTATCGTCATCAGCAGAATAAGAAATCTCTTTTAAAGGCGGAATAAAAAAGGGATTTTCTGGAGCTTCGATTCTTTTAAAGGCGGAAT
>JBFZEN010000163.1:0-5051 GCA_041306805.1 bacterium | reverse complement strand
AGCCATGACGTCTGAATTCAAAAATCCTGTTTCTATCCGCAATATCGGGACGCTCGCTCTACTTCTGATTATCGGGATTGTGCCTGTGCTGGCGCTAAACCTATAAGCGCCAAGGTCAATCCTACACCACCCACACACATCTCCATTTTACATTTTCAAAAACTGTAGGTTTGACCGCATCGGGAAGGGGATTTCTGCATTCCAACCAAAGGATGGACCATGCGAAGCGATAAAATGAAATCGGGTTTCGAAAAGGCCCCCCACCGCAGCCTGCTGCGCGCCTGCGGCGTCAAGGAAAAGGATTTCGACAAGCCCTTCATCGGCATATGCAATTCCTTCGTCGAGATCATACCCGGGCACGTCCACCTGAACGAATTCGGGCGCATCGCCAAGGCCGAGGTCGAGAAGGCCGGCGGCGTGGCCTTCGAGTTCAACACCATCGGCATATGCGACGGCGTGGCCATGGGGCACGAGGGCATGAAATACTCCCTTCCAAGCCGGGAACTCATCGCCGACTCGGTCGAAAGCATGTGCAAGGCGCACCCTTTCGACGGGCTGGTGTGCATTCCCAACTGCGACAAGATCGTTCCGGGCATGATGATGGCGGCGCTGCGCCTGAACATTCCCGTCATATTCGTATCGGGCGGGCCCATGCGCGCGGGTAAAACCCCCTCCGGGAAAAGCGTGGACCTGATCTCTGTTTTCGAGGCCGTCCCCAAGTACAAGACCCAGGCCATGGGCGAGGCCGAATTGAAGGAATTGGAGCAATCCGCCTGCCCCGGGTGCGGTTCCTGCGCGGGCATGTTCACGGCCAACAGCATGAACTGCCTTCTCGAGGTGACGGGCCTGGCCCTTCCCGGAAACGGAACCATACTGGCGGACACGAAGGAGAGAAAGGACCTGGTCCGGCACGCGGCCAGGCAAATCATCAAACTGGTCGAACAGAACGTCCTTCCGCGCGACCTGTTCACCTTGGACACGCTGGACAACGCCTTCACGGTCGACATGGCCATGGGCGGTTCCACGAACACCGTGCTTCATTTTCTGGCCCTGGCCCATGAAGCCGGCCTGTCGTACGATCTGCAGCGCATCAACGACATCTCCGAGAAAACGCCGCACCTGGCGAAGATTTCACCCGCCTCGGCGCACCACATCGAAGACCTGGGCCGCGCCGGCGGCATTTCGGCCGTCATGAAAACGCTTGAATCGCTCGGCCTTCTGCGCCTTAGGCAGAAAACCGTGACTTTGGGAACCCTGGCCGACAACATCCAGAATGCGAAGACGCTGGACGCCGATGTCATCCGTCCGCTGGACAAGCCCTACAGCAAGACCGGGGGATTGAAAGTGCTTTTCGGCAACCTCGCACCCGAAGGGGCCGTGGTGAAAACGGGCGCCGTGGATCCCAAAATGATGAAACACCGGGGCCCGGCCGTGATATTCGATTCGCAGGAAGAGGCGGCGCAGGGCATTCTGGACGGCCAGATCAAACCCGGCGACGTGGTGGTCATACGCTATGAAGGACCCAAAGGGGGGCCGGGAATGCAGGAGATGCTGACACCCACGGCCAACATTTCAGGCATGGGCCTCGGAGACAAGGTCGCCTTGATCACGGACGGCCGCTTTTCAGGCGGAACGCGCGGCGCCTGCATCGGACATGTATCCCCGGAGGCGGCGGCCCAGGGTCCCATCGGTCTTTTGAAGAACGGGGACACGATCTCCATCGACATCCCGGACGGAAAACTCGACGTGGAACTGTCCGATTCTGAACTGGCGGCGCGCAGGAAGGAATGGCGGCCGAGGGAGCCGAAGATCAAGGAAGGCTGGCTGGTCCGCTACGCGCGTTTCGTCACGTCGGCCAGCCGCGGCGCCGTACTCATTGCGGAGTAAATCAGGAAAGGGGAAATCATGCAGGCGAATGAAGCATCCGGGGCCAAATCCCATAAAAAAACCGAACCGCAGTCCATGTCGGGCAGCGAAATACTCATTCAGTCCCTGATCGATGAGGGGGTGGAGCTGGTTTTCGGCTACCCCGGAGGCAGCGTTCTTAACATATACGACGTTCTCTACCGGACGCCAAAACTGAAACACATTCTCGTCCGCCACGAGCAGGGGGCCACGCACGCGGCCGACGGATACGCGCGCGCCACGGGCAAAATCGGGGTGGTTCTGGTGACGTCAGGGCCAGGGGCCACCAACACGGTGACGGGCATTGCCAACGCTTACATGGATTCCATTCCCATCGTGGTGATCACGGGCCAGGTGCCGTCGGCCATGATCGGCAATGACGCCTTCCAGGAGGCGGACATCATCGGCATCACGCGCCCCATCACCAAACACAGCTATCTGGTCAAGGACCCCGCACAGATGTCCCAGACCGTGCAGGAGGCCTTCCACATCGCCTCCACGGGAAGACCGGGCCCGGTGCTGATCGACATTCCCAAGGACGTGCAGAACGCCAAAGCGGCGTACAAGCGTCCCGATCAACCGCACATCCGCGGCTACAATCCGACGTACGAGGGGCACGCGCAGCAAATCGCCAAGGCGGCGAAGCTCATCAGCCAGGCCAAGCGCCCCCTGATCTACGCCGGCGGGGGGGTCATCGCGGCGGAGGCATCGCAGGAACTCCGCGAACTGGCGCGGAAAGGGAGCATTCCGGTCGTGACGACCATTCTGGGCATAGGCGCATATCCGGAGGATGATGCGCTCTCGCTGGGCATGCTGGGCATGCACGGAACCTGGTACGCCAACATGGCCATCAGCGAATGCGACGTCCTGCTCGCGATCGGCGCGCGTTTCGACGACAGGGTCACGGGACGGCTCAACGGATTTTCGCAGCGTTCCAAGAAAATACACGTGGACATCGATCCCGCGAGCATCTCGAAAAACGTCGCCGTGGACATCCCCATCGTGGGACACATCAAGAACGTTCTGCCCCAGCTTGTCGAAATGGTCAAAAAACCGGACCACCATGAATGGCTCGAAACGCTTGCGCAATGGAAAAAGGAACACGCCCTCAAATACGTCTCCACCCAAGACGCGATCGCGCCGCCTTTCGTCATTGAAAAAATAGCCGAAGTCACGCGCCGCGAAGCGATCGTGGCCACGGACGTGGGCCAGAACCAGATGTGGTCGGCCCAATTTCTGAAAACCAGGCATCCCCGGCATTTCCTGACCTCGGGCGGCCTGGGAACCATGGGTTTCGGTCTTCCCGCCGCCATCGGCGCCGCCTTCGGATGCCCCGGAAAAACCGTGTTCTGCATCACGGGCGACGGGGGTTTCCAGATGAACGTGCAGGAACTGGCCACGGCTGTCAAGAACCGCCTTCCCGTCAAAATCGCCATCTTGAACAACGGGTATCTGGGAATGGTCCGGCAGTGGCAGGAGCTCTTTTTCGGAAAACGGTATTCGTTCACGCCCATCGCGGACGGCAATCCCGATTTTGTCAAACTGGCTGAAAGCTACGGGGCCGCGGGCATCCGCATCACGAGGCCTGAAGACGTGGTTCCCGCCCTTGAAAAAAGCATGGCAATCAAAGACAGACCCGTGGTTCTCGATTTTATCGTCGCGCCCGAAGTCAATGTCATGCCCATGGTTCCCGCAGGCGCGGCCCTGACGGAAATGATGGAGTAAACGATCCAACGCGAAGCTTGAGGAGAAGATATCATGCGACACACGCTTTCCGTTTTGTTCGAAAACCGGTTCAACGTGCTTCCCCGCATGGTCGGCCTGTTCAGCGGCCGGGGGTACGGAATCGAAAGCATCAGCCTCGGCGAAGGGGAGGAAGACGGGCTCATGCGCGCCACCATCACCACGGTCGGCGACGAGCAGATCATCGAGCAGATCGCCAAGCAGCTCAACAAACTGGTGGACGTGGTCAAGGTGGTCGATCTGACCTACGAGCCTTTCGTCGAGCGCGAACTGGCCCTGATCAAGGTCAGCTGCAATCCCAATACGCGTCCCGAAATCATGCAGATCACGAACATCTTCCGCGCTCAAATCATAGACATTTCGCCGAAGGCGCTGACCATTCAGGTGACGGGCAAACAAGACAAGGTCAACGCCGTCATCGGCATGCTCAGGCCGTTCGGCGTGCGCGAAATCGCCAGGACGGGGTGCGTCGTGCTGAAGAGGGAATTCCAGGGGCAGACGTAAAAATACAATTGAACGCGAATTCAAAAGGTTCTGGCGGATAAAGAATAAACACACCACGGAAGATACACGGAAAAAGCACGGAAGGGGATTTCAACGATAAAAGACGGAATCCGTGTTATTCCGCGGTAAAGGAAAAGCATCAGAAAAATTGAAAACCCATACAGAAAGGAATTGTTTCATGAAAATGTACTACGACAAGGACGCGGACCAGGCCGTTCTGAAAAACAAGACCATCGCCATCGTGGGCTACGGCAGCCAGGGGCATGCCCAGGCCCAGAACCTGCGCGACAGCGGCGTCAGCGTGATCGTGGCCGAACTACCCGACACGCCGAACTTCAAGCTGGCCCAATCGCACAATTTCAAGCCCATGACCGCGGCCGAAGCCGCCCAGAAGGCGGACATCGTCCAGATTCTGGCCCCCGACCAGGTTCAGAAGGCGATATACGAAAGCGCCATCGAGCCTCACATGAAGCCGGGCAAGGCGCTCGTGTTCTCGCACGGATTCAACATCCATTTCGGCCAGATCCGTCCCAAACCGGAGGTCGACGTGTACATGGTCGCGCCGAAGGGCCCCGGCCATCTGGTCAGGCGCACCTATGAACAGGGCGCCGGTGTTCCTTCGCTCATTGCGGTGCACCAGGACGCCACCGGAAAGGCCAAATCGACGGCCCTGGCGCATGCCTGCGGCATCGGCGCGGGAAGGGCGGGCATCATCGAAACCTCGTTCAAGGAAGAGACTGAAACCGACCTCTTCGGAGAACAGGTGGTGCTGTGCGGCGGCGTGACCGAACTGGTCAAGGCCGGGTTCAGGACTTTGGTGGAGGCGGGGTACCAGCCCGAAATCGCCTATTTCGAGTGCATGCACGAGCTGAAACTCATTGTGGACCTGTTCTACGAGG
>JBFZEN010000162.1:0-4391 GCA_041306805.1 bacterium | reverse complement strand
ATTCCGGCATGAAAAACGTTTACAGCAAGAACGACAAGCAAAAAGACGATGACCCACCGGCGCCGGACGGCCGCGGTCCGTTTCAGCGCTGCGGGAACGAGAAGCAGCCCCCTCGTCATGTAATAAAACAGGAACGGGCCGACGGGCATGAGGTAGCGGTAGGGCTCGTAACTGAACCAGATGACCATCATGATCGCCAGGTAAAACAGCGTGGTCGTTTCGACAATGGTCGGACCCTTTTTGCATGCGGCCGAAAAACCCAGCACGGTCAGAACCGTGAAAATCGCGCCGAAAGTCCATAAAAGCGCCTGGATGATCCCCCCGAATGCCGGATATTTGTATTGGGCGTATTCGTGCCAGGTGCGGCCGAAAACCTGCGGCCACTGGCTCTTCACGAAACTCTTCGCGTTTACGGGGATGCGCGCCAGGATCTCGCCGGGCGTGGCCCACCCCTGTTCGTGAAAATCGATGTTTTTCAGCATGATCTGGCTTTTGTATCCCGGGGCTTTTTCGGCCTTGACCAGGGTTTGCATGGAACCGAACACGACCACCACTCCCGCCGCGAATGCGCAGAATCGGAGAAGCACATGCCTGAGCGGCTGGCGTTTCAGGACCTGCCCGGCCAGGACGGCGCCCGCGGCGGCAACCAGGGAGATGCCCACCGAACGGCACGACAGCGCCAGGCCCGCGGCCAGGCCCGCGGCCGCCCAAGAAAGGGCGTTTCTTTCCTTCTTTCCATTCTGCCTCAACACGATCCAGACGGCAGCCAGCATGGTCAGAAAAAAAGGCCATTCGGAATAGATCACGCGCGAGAACACGATCGTGGTCATGGAGAAATAGTATTTTCCGGTAATTAATAGGCTGATCAGCGCGTCGCGCGTCCACCGCATCAGGATGCGGTGGAGAAGAAGACCCGAGAGCAGCGCGAACACGATGACGTAGGCCTTGAGTGCGATGAGCTTCACGCCGAACAGGGCGACCACGGGCAGGAGCAGCACGGGCCAGCCGGGAGGAACGCTTTCGGCCGTCGTGATGGCACCGGGACGGTACATGAGGTTGGGGTCGTTGTACCGGTGGTGGACCAGAAGCGAGCGGGCATGGAGGATGTACTGGGCGTCGTCACCGTCCATGCGGTCCCATTCATTGTCGAGCTGCACCGCCTGAAAAACCGACCACAGGGCCACGGTCAGAATCAGCCAGGCGTTTTTTTTGAACGCGGACTTCAACGGCTTTTTTCCCCCTGCGCCGCGGTGTATACCTGCAAATGGCCGATGGTGTGGACCAGAATGAATCCGTTCCGCGCGTCGTCGAGAACCGGTTGAAGGCAGAGCTTGGAAAACCGCCTTTTCACATCGTAGACCACCACCGCATCGGGCCATTGCCTGATGTAGTCGGCGACTTTGCGGGTGTCGTCTGTGATCGGGAACAGGGTGACGGGAAGCCCCGTCTCGAGGGCGTACCAGCGCGGATCATCCGCGACCACCATCTGCCCGGGTTTCACGGTTTCTTTCAGCCATCCCGCCAGTTCAATATACGGTTTGAGCGCGTTTTTGGGACCGCCGGATGAATATTTGTACCTGTATATTTCGGCTCCGGCCTGCAGCGCATTGACGATGAAAAAGAAGGCGAGAAATCCGGCCGTCCATCGTCCCGAAGCGCCGTGTTTTACGAGCTTCCCGAAAAACCATTGCATGCCCATGGCCAGATACAGCCAGAGGAACGGCAGCATCAGCATGAGGTAACGGTACGCCTCATAATGGAACCAGATTACAAACATGATGCCTAAATAGAAAAGGCCGTACCATTCGGCGACCGTGGAACCCCGCTTCAACCCCCGTCCCAATCCCAGAATGATGAAGAGCAGAAGCACGATCCCCAGAACGACAAGCCCTGCCTGCACCGCTCCGGCGGATTCAGGTTTCGCCCACTGGGCGTATTCATGCCAGGTGCGCCCGAACATCAGGGGAAACAGCGCCTTGACGAAATGCTGCAAATTCACGGGAATCCGGTTCAGCACGTCGACCGCGTTCGCCTTCCCCTGCTCCTGAAAATCGATGTCCTTGGCTAAAAACTGCTCCTCGTAACCCGAGCTTTTTTCGGGGCGGACGGCCTGATACGCGGCCGTGTAAACGGCCGCCATCGAAAACAGAGCCACCGCGCAATAGAGCAGCAACCGTCCCCTTTTTCCTTTGGCTCGCAGAAAATCGACAACCGTCGCGGTGAACACCGCCACGACCAGCGCGATTCCGACCGTCCTGAAAAGAAGGCACAGCCCCAGTCCGACGCCCGTCCAGAGGCCCACGGGCCACGGCTTTTTCGCCGCATCGTTCCGGAGCATGAGGTCCACCACCGCCAGGCTGGCCAAAAGGTAAGGCCATTCCGAATAAACCACCCTCGAGAAAACGATGGTGGTCATCGAGAAATAAAATATGGCGGCCGTCCAGAAACCGATCCGCCCGTCGCCCGTCCGGGCGCGGATGATGCGGTAGACCAGCCATCCCGACGCCAGCGCAAACAGAAGGACGTACAGCTTCAGCACCAGCAGGCGGACGCCGAACAGCGCGATGGGAAGCGTGAGCAGAATGGGCCAGCCCGGGGGCGCGCTTTTCGAACCGTAGAACGGGGTCGGGGTGTATACCAGGTTGGGATCGTTGAACCGGTGGTGCACGATAAGCGAGCGGGCGTGCAGGATATATTGGGCGTCGTCTCCGTCCATGCGGTCCCAGTTGCCGTCGAGCTGGATCAGCTGGACCGCCGAGGCGGCCGCCAAGAGCAGGAGGAACGCGAAACGGAAATTTCGCGGATTCGGTTTCGCCAAAGAAAACCCCTTTTCTATTCCGGACGGTTCATTGCGGCTTTTTAAAAACGTCTTTCATTTTCTCGAGCATCCGGTTGAGCCGGTTTTCCCAGAGATAATCGGTGCGGAGTTTCTCGAAATCGCGTCCGTCGACCGGTTTGTTTTCGAGCAGCGCCCCGGCCAGGGCGTCCGGAAATTCGTCGATGGAACACACCGTCAGCCTCCGGTAATGCCTGGGCACGGTCCGCGCGCCGGCTTCGGTCGCGATCACACGCTTGCCGCACGCGAGCGATTCGATCACCTTCGTCGGCATGCCCCATCCGCTGAGAATGGGGGAAATCACCACGTCCGCCCGTTTCAGATAAGGCCGCATGGAATCGACGAATCCCGTGAATTCGAAAGCGGGGTGTTCAATGGGGGGCGGATTGGCCCCGACGAACTGGAAGCGGACGTCCGGGAAACGCGCCAGGACGGGTTCGGCTATACTCTCGTAAACGGCGCGCACCGCTTCGCGGTTGGTGGAGATGTTGAAATTGCCGAAGAACAGGACGATTTTCCCGCGGCGGCCCGGGACCGGACGGTAATGCGGATTGTATTCCCCTTCGTCGAAGCCCTGCGGAACCACCACGATGCGGTCGGGCGGCGTCCAGCGCGAGAAGAAGGCCGCGTCCGCGTCGGAGATGGCCACCACCAGGGAAGCCCGCCTGCATCCCTGCCTCTCGGCGCGGTACACGTAGGGAATCAGCGGAAGGCGCCTGGGGTCCGACTTGAGTTTCCCGATGTATTGCCGGTGCTCGACGTTGTGCGGACAGTAAACGAAGGGGATGTTCCATTTTTTAAGCAGGCGGCACGCATACCGCGCGCTCAAACCGTAATCGGCGACGATGAAATCGTATTGGTTCCGCCGCACCAATGCTTCGGCGGCGCGGTACAATTCCCTGCTGAACAGAAAATAGCCTTTCTTGGTAAAGGGAACGCGGACCTTTTCGCGCACGCCCGCGAGCCTGTCGGAAAACCGCTTTTCGAGTTCGGGATTGCCCGGATGCCCCGAACCCTCCATATAAACCGCGTCCACGCAAAAATGCCGCGCCAGAAAACGGACGAACTGGGCCCCGCGCACACCCGCACCCGTGTAGGGCACGGACGGATCGTACACCGAGAGGTATAGAATCTTATTCTTTTCGTTCCCGCCGGCCGCCGGCAGCCGGGCTTTCCTCTTCCTGATTGTTTTCGCGGGAACGCCCGCGGCAATCGCGAAATCGGGAATGGGACGGTTGACCACCGAACCCGCCCCCACCACGACGTTTCTTCCGATCCGGACGCCGTCGAAAACCGTGACATGGGCGCCGAGCCATCCTCCCGGTCCGACATCGATGCCTTGCGATTCCCGCCCCTGAGACAGCACGGGAACGGCCGGATCGTCGAAGCGGTGCGTGCCCCCGACCAGGTAGCAATACGCCGCCAGCAGCTCGTTGGCCCCCACCGTCACCCGGCTCGCGGAGAAAATGGTGCAGCTGGAACCGATGTTCACGTTGTCTTCGAGAACAATATCCCCGTTCTTGCAGTTGAGTATGGTGTTCCGCCCGATGAACAC
>JBFZEN010000161.1:0-3133 GCA_041306805.1 bacterium | reverse complement strand
CTTCCGGGAACCAAATAATAATATCAAATGTCAAAAATCAAAATGACAAATCATAAATAAAACATATATACCAAAGTGCAATGGTTTCATGTTTTCCATTTTGATATTGAATCTGACTTTTTTCATTTTAATATTTGATTTTTGATTTCTTTCCTTTATCCCTGCATGTCCCCGATTTCAAAATGGGTACCACGGTCGTCGCCGAATTCACGAAAAGCACCTTGCTTTCCGGCTTTTTCAGGAGGGCGGCATCCACGGCCTCCTGCAGGGACTGAAACGGCTTAATGAATATTGAGCGCAGCAAATCCGGTTCCAGTCCGGAGACGCACCAGATATCGGCCCGCTCCATCATTTCGGCCAGCTTCGCGGCCTGGTGATCACCAAGCCGGTATGATCCCTCCAGGAATGAAGGAACCTTGCCTGGAGATCCGGCTGCTTTTAGGACCTTGATGAATGCGTCGTTTCCCGTGCCCTTTGAACACCCGGCGGCGAGAATCAGAATGCCGTCCTTTTTCAGGACGGTTCGGACATTTTCCATGCCCTTGTGGGCCTGGTACAGCGTCGCATCCAGGGGCGGGGCGGCCGCGGCCACCACGATGCCGGCCTTCTCCTCGACGGGGGCGCAGTACACCCGATGGGCGAATTCCACAGCCGCATCGAAGGTGCCGCGTATGTCTCCCGCAGATGCAAAACAGATTTTCTCTTTGGCGTCAAGAACAAGCTGTATTGAAAAAATCTGATCCGATCCGGTAAGTTCCAGCACCTCGTTCATGTCCTCATGCACGGGATTGCCGCTGAGCGCCAGCACCTCCGCTCCATTTTCCATGGCCAGCCTGTGGTTTTGTTCGACGCTGTTGAAAGCGGCGATGCCGGGGAGCAGGGCTTTCCGCCCGCCGGTCCACCCGGCGAAATAATGCGGCTCTACCGAGCCGATAACGATGACACGATCAGCTTCCTGGAAAAGCCGGTTCAACCGGATTTCGGTTCCCCGCTTCGTGGATCCGTAGCGAACCAAAGCGCTTTCGTCCCGCGCGTCATGGATAAAGATGCTGTCCCGCACCGCCCTGAAACGGGTTCCGAACAGCCCCTCGAGTTGCCGCCCGTCCGGCGCGGGATGGGTGCCCGAGGCAACGAGAAACCGCGTGCGTCCCGAGGGAACACCAGGCAGCAGATCGAGCACTTTTGCCGTGGGCGTGTTCCTGTCCGCATCGTTGACGATGAAGAGGATGTTCCTGCCGTCCGCGGCGAAATCGTCAAAAGGCGCTGACCGAAGCGGATTCGCCAGGGCGCGTGAAAGGACTTCATCCTCGTCCATGGCTTCAACCGGATTGGGACCGGCAATGCCCGCCACCCGGCCGTCGCCGATCGAGACCGGAATCATTGAACCGTTGTAATAAACGGGAACTTTCATGCGCCGTTCCGCTTTTCGCCGCCGCTTGAAGCGTGAACCTTCGAGGAATGATTTTTTCCGCCCCGGTTCAGCCTTTCTTGAAGGCCGATTTCATATTCTTCCAAATCCACGGGCACCTGCGCCACGCCCGAATCCATGGCGGCCTTGGCCACGGCCGACGACTCGCGGACGAACACGCGCCGATCGAAGGGTTTGGGAATGATGTAGTCCGGACCGAATTGGAGCGCGATTCCGCCATAGATCCGGCGGACGGATTCCGGAACATCCTCCCTGGCGAGGCCGGCCAGCGCGTGGACGGCCGCCACCTTCATCTCCTCATTGATGGTGGAGGCGCGCACGTCCAGCGCCCCCCTGAAGATGAAGGGAAAGCCGAGCACATTGTTCACCTGGTTGGGATAGTCGCTCCGGCCCGTGGCCACGACGGCGTCGGGGCGCGCCCGGCGCGCGTCATCGGGATTGATTTCGGGATCGGGATTGGCCATGGCGAATAAAACGGGTTTCGGTCCCATTTTCTTCAGCATGGCCCCGGTCAGGAGACCGGCTTTCGACAATCCCACGAAAATCTCGGCGTCCTCGAGCGCCTCTTCGAGCGTGCGGCACGGTTCCGTGGTGGCGAATTTTTCCTTGTATGGGTTCATTCCTTCCGCCCGCCCCCGGTATATCACGCCCTTGGTGTCGAGCATGACGATGTATTCGCGCCTGACGCCGAGACGGACGAACATGTCGGCGCAGGCAATGCCCGCGGCGCCCGCTCCGGCCACGACCATCCTGGCCTTCGACAGCGATTTTCCCGTGATTTCGCACGCATTGAGCAGGCCCGCGCCGCTGATGATGGCCGTGCCGTGCTGGTCGTCGTGGAAAACGGGGATGCGCATGTCGCGCTTCAGCGCCGCTTCGATGGCGAAGCACTCCGGCGCCTTGATGTCTTCGAGATTGATGCCTCCGAACGTGGGCTCGAGCAGTTTCACCGTCCTGATGATTTCATCGGGATCTTTCGTGTCGATCTCGAGGTCGAACACGTCCACGTCGGCGAAGCGCTTGAAGAGCACGCCCTTGCCTTCCATGACGGGCTTGCCCGCCAGGGCGCCGATGTCGCCCAGCCCCAGCACGGCGGTTCCATTCGACACCACGGCCACCAGGTTTCCCCGGTTGGTGTAGCGGTAGGCGTCGGAGGCGTTGTTCTCGATTTCAAGGCAGGGAAAGGCGACGCCCGGCGTGTACGCCAGGGACAGATCATGCTGGGTTTCGCACGGCTTCGAAGGAACCACTTCGAGCTTGCCGGGCCGCCCCCGGCTGTGGTAGTTCAATGCGTCTTCTTTTTGAACGGCCATTCAGGCTCCCTTTCCGAAGAAAAAGGCGATTTCCTTTTCGGCCGTTTCGGAGCTGTCGGAGGCGTGCACGGCGTTGCGCCTGCCGTTTTCACCGAGATCCCTGCGTATCGTGCCGGGGGCCGCCTGGGCGGGATCCGTGGCTCCGATCATCTGGCGCAGTCCCTGCACCGCGTTTTCGCCCTCCAGCACGGCGGGCACGCAGGGCGCCTCGATCATGAAATCGACCAGGGGTTCGTAAAACGGCTTGCCCTTGTGTTCCGAATAAAAGGTCTCGGCCTCGGCGCGTGAAAGCGCCAGCATTTCCAGTATGGTGATCTTGAATCCTCCGGCTTCCGCCCGGCGGAGTATTTCGCCGATGAGGTTTTTCTGCACCGCATCCGGTTTGATAATC
>JBFZEN010000160.1:0-4045 GCA_041306805.1 bacterium | reverse complement strand
CTTCCGGGTCGCTCCGATGGCCCTGCGTATGCCGATTTCCCTCGTCCGTTCGAGAATGGAGGCCAGCATGATGTTCATGATGCCGATTCCGCCGACAAGCAGGGAAATGCCCGCGATGGCCCCCATGACGATGTTGAATATCTTCTGCGTTCTCTGGCTCTGACGCAGCAGTTCTTCGGGCACCACGATGCGGTAGTCCTTCATCTGCCTGTGCCTGATGTTGAGCAGGGTGCTGACCAGGTTGGCCGCCTCCTTGATCCTGTTTTCGTCGGTCACCTTGAGAATCACCTGGTCGACTTCCGGCGTTGTTTTATCCCTCTCAAACCTCAGGAGGGCTGAAGACAGAGGGACGTACACGTCCGTGTTCAGGTCGCGATCCCCGACCCCTCCCTTGCCCGTGGACTGGGGTTTGGGTTCCATCACCCCCAGGACGGTGAACCACAAATCTCCCACCTTGATCTGCCGGCCGACCGGATCTTCGAACGCGAAGAGCTTCTCTTTGATGCTGTGCCCGAGAACCGCCACGCGCCTCGACTGGTGGTTGTCCTGATAGTTGAAAAAACCGCCTTTGATTGTTTTGAATGAAAGCACATTCTGGTAATCGGGCACCGTTCCCACAACCGTGGCCAGCGCCTCCGCCTGGTTGAAGGTGACGCGCACATTGCCGTACTCTTTCTGCGGAACCGAAGCCTCGACGAGCGGCGCCAACACCATGAATGATCGGGCGTCTTCCATGGTAAGCCCGGCGCCTTCGATCACCGAGCCTTTCTCATCCGATTGCGTGACCACGGTGTACGACCTGACAATCACGTTGTTGGTGCCTAAAAGACGGATCTGGTCAAGTGCTTCCTTCTTGGCGCCGGCCCCGATGGACAGCATGGCGATCACCGCGGCCACGCCGAAAATGATGCCCAGCATGGTGAGAACGGAGCGCAGTTTGTGTGAAAACAGGCCGTCCAGACTGACTGCGAAACTTTCCTCAAAATTCATGGTTTTCCCGCCTCTGTGTGCATCACGGTCTGAACATCATGGGGTTGCCTGAACGCTGCTGTGACTGCGTCGAAACGGCCGGCTGCGTGGAAGCGGCTGTCTCCGCCTGCCCGCCGATGGATTCGAGAGGCACGGTGGGGTCTCTCATGCATACTTTTTCGCCGCCCTGCAGCCCTTTCTCCACGACGACAAAATTGCTGCCCTTGGCGCCGATCTTGACTTTGCGCATTTTGGGACGTCCCGCCAGCATGGTGTATACCACGGTGGTGTCCTGTTTCTGGAAAACGGCCTGAACGGGCACGAACATGGCTTCCTTGATGCGGCCCGTGACGATCTGGCAGTCGCATGTCATTCCCGGCCTCAGGAGACCGTCTGTCGAATCGATCTGCACCTCCACGTCGAAAACCTTGATGTTGGTGGTCAATTCCCTTCTGGCCAGCGAGGCGACCCGCGACACGTGCCCGAAATAGTTTTTCCCCTCCAGTGCGTCCACGGTGACCACCGCGTTCTGCCCCAGATCGAGCTGGGAGATTTGCACTTCGTTGACCGTGGTCTTGACCATCATCTGCGATAGATCGGGTATCTTGATGACGGGCTGCCCCCAGAACGGCGAATCTCCGACCTGCACCTTTTTCAGCGATCCGCTCGAAAATATTTCCTGGTATACCACCAGACCGTCGAGGGGCGACATGACGGAAAGGGCGGACAGGGCGTCCTGCGCGTCATCCAGCGTGGTTTTGGCCTGCTTGACCGCCAGCTCCGCCTCCATGAGCGTGGCCCTGTCCACGATTTTCTGCGACTTGATCTTCTCCGCGGCCTGGGCCAGGGCCACCTCGGCTTTTTTCAACACCAGTTCCTGTTCACGTTTTTTTATTTCGGCCTCGTATTCCATGCTTTTCAGGTTCAGCTTGGCCTGTTCCATGCTGTACCGCTGCGATTCGAGATCGCTTTCGAGCTGGGCCATTTCCGACTGGATCTGCGCCTTTTTCGTCGACAGGTTCGCCCTGGCGTTTTCGAGCTGGTCTTTCGCGTCATCCATGGTTTGCTGCGCCTGGCTTTTATCGAGTTGGAAGAGAAAATCCCCTTTCTTCACAATGGATCCCTCTGGAAGCATATCGACGATCTGCAGCATCATCCTCCGGCGCATGGGGGGAACGGAGACGGTCGTGGAACGCAGCGCGTCGATTTCACCGCGCGTGCGTATGTCCACGATAAACTCGCCTTTCTTGACTTCCGTCAAGGCGATCCGAACCGCTTTGGGTATCAATTTGACGGCGCCGATGAACAGAACGACGGCCGCGAGAATAATCCAAATCCACTGCCGCTTGTTCAGGTTGCGAAGACGTGCCACCCAGAGGCCGATCCGTTTTGGATCGGGCATGATTTTCTTGATATCCATTTTGCGTTTCATTGTCTATTCCTGTCTGCGTCTGTGAAAAGAGGTGGTGTCGCTGTTGGTGCTGTCGCGGCGCATCATGCGCGGGGGCTGTCCCCGCCCCGGATCTTCGCCCCCCCGGACTCCGCCTTCCTGTTGTCGCTGCTGCCGCATGGCCCTGAAGCGCTCGCGCATCTCGGGCGTGATCTCGAAACCTCCTCTGCCCGCGCTGTCGCCTCTCATGAAAGACGGAGGCTGTCCCCGCTCCGGACCTTCACCTCCCTGAACCCCGCCTTCCTGTGAACGCTGTTGCCGCATGGCCCTGAAGCGCTCGCGCATCTCGGGCGTGATTTCGAATGACGATTCGCTTTGCGGACGCGACGCCGGTTCCGCCCGTTCATTCCTGCCGGAAGCCGGCGTACCGGATCCCCGGGAATCATTCGAACGGCGCGTTCCTGTCGTATCTCCCTGCCGCCGGGGGCGGACCGTACGCATCCTCTCCATCATTTCAGGGGTAATCTGAACACCGCCGCTCTGGTCCTGGCCCCCGCGCCGCTGCAGAGCCTGCTTCAGCATATCCTGCATGCCCTCGTCGTCCTGCGAAGGAGACTGCTGCACGGTACGCCGCCTGGTCTGGCTGGTGTAGTCGTACAGCGTTCCTTTTTTTTCGAATTGCGACATGCTCTGTTCCAGTTTCGCCGCGGCCAGAGCGATGCGCCTTTTTTCTTCCGTCGCGCCGTAAGCATCCCCTTTGAAATCCTCGGACAGCCACGACAGTTTCATCCCCGCCTTGAGTCCTTTGAGGACAACGACGCGGCTGTCGTTTCTGGGGCCCAGCGCGACGTGGGTGGGTTTGCTTTTTCCCCTGCGAAAAACGGCGGGTTTACCGTTGACCTCGTGCACCACCCCCATCGGCACGGTCAGGATGTGTTTCAGGGTATCGAGCACGATACGGACCTTCGCGGACATGCCGGGTTTGAGCCGCGCGTCCGTTTCGTCGACATTGACAAGCACGCTGAATCCCTTCAGCGTGGAGGTTCCGCGCACGTTCTGGGCGAGGCGCGACACGTCAATCACTTTTCCGTGAAAGACGACTTGCGGAAAGGCGTCCAGCACGATTTCCGTGAATTGTCCCGGCAGCACCTGGCTTCGGTCGACTTCATTGACGTACAGCTGAATCTGCAGGCGCGAAAGATCCGGGATGGAAAGCAGGGCCTCGCCGTGCCTGGCCTTATAGCCTTCCTTGAGGCGCTCCCGGCTCTGCCAGCTGCCGACTTCTTTGTAAATGACCATGCCGTCGGCCGGAGCCTTGATCACCATCTTCCCGATCTGTTCTCGAAGGGACTTGATTTCTCCCTGAACCTGGCGTATGTTCGCCTCGTTCTGTATCCTTTCGTTTGATTGGATGATTTTCTGCGATTCATACTGCTGTTTCACACGGTTCAGGTCTATTTCGGCCTGTTTGAGATTGAGCCGCGACTGTTCTTTTTTGGTTTCGGCCTCGTATTCCATGGCCTGCAGCTGAAGCTGGGCCTGTTCATAGTTGTATCCGTACAGCTTCAGGTTGTTTTCATAATTGTGCATGGTCAGGGACTGCTGGGCCAGAATTTTCTGGTAATTGGCTTTGGCGACGGCGAGTTCGTCGATTGCAAGAGACAGCTCGGTTTCGAGTTCACCCGC
>JBFZEN010000159.1:0-4862 GCA_041306805.1 bacterium | reverse complement strand
ATTCCTAACTGATTTTTTTTGAATGGGACTTAAATAACGGCAGGGGGGAAATCGTGTCCAACGGCGATTATCTGTGCGTTCTGAAGAACAACCAGCGCCAGTACTGCAAAATCATGGTGCGAAAATAATGCGTACACGAACGGTCATCTGCTGGATCATGCTGTCGGCCGCGTGGTCTATGACGACGGTGCTGGCCGAAGACGACGGCGGCCAGGCAGGCGCCTTTTTGAGGTACGGTGTCGGGGGCAGGGCATTGGGCATGGGAAGGGCCTATGTGGCCGCCACCGCGGACGCCAACAGCGTGGTGCTGAATCCCGCGGATATGCCGCAGGTCGGGCGCATGGAGCTCGCGTCGATGTACACCAACCTGTTTTTCGACAGCCGTTACGCGTATACGGGTTTCGTCATTCCGCGGCCTGTCGAATCGGTTCGCAATCCCCTGATGCGGTATTTCATCGGGCCGAATGCGGCCGTCGGATTCGGATGGATCGGGCTCGGCATGGAAGGTTTCGAGCAGCGAAACGCCACCGGGGAATGGCTGGGACGTTTCGGTTATTCCGATGATGCCGTCTATATGGCCTGGGCAAGGGAAGAAACCGGTTCATGGGGACTGTTTCGGTACGGGCTGAATGTGAAGGGCGTTCATCAGAATATTCCCGGGCTCGTGGGCTGGGACGAGGCACTGGAAAACGCGGATTCCAATCCCTGGTCGACGGGCATGGACGCGGGACTGTCTTTTCAGCCCATCCATATGCCCGTGCTCCGGATTTTTTCGCTTCGGTATCTCGTTCCGCTGCGCATCGGTTTCACCGTGCAGAACCTCGTGCAGCCCGAATGGAAAACCGCCGCGGCGGCCGACACCTTTCCGCGCGTTTTCCGGGGTGGTTTTTCATACCGGTGGGTATTGAGGGACTGGATCCCCCCGTCTTGGAACGCGCTGCGGAATTTGATAGGAAACGGGCAGATACTGACCGCCCTCGATTGGGAATGGATGAGGGACCGGTCCACAGGAACGTTTTTCGGCATGGAAGGCATATTCCCGATTTCGGACAAGGGGATTCTGCTGAATCCGCGGTTCGGTATCAACAGCATGAAGGAGGGACCGTCCGCGGGGGCCGGTTTTTCGATGCCATTTTCCAAATCGGTTCGCATGCAGGTCGATTACGCGTATGGATTCCATCCCGATCTGCCGCATGACAGCCGGTTTTCGCTGACCCTGTCGATAGGCCGCAGCAGGGATGCGGAATTTTTCAAGAAGCAGGCGGACAAACAGGACATGGCCGAAGGGTCGCGGCGGGCCTGGCTGCTGAAACTCGTCGCGGGGTATCCCGCGACGGATTCGCATATCGCCGCGAGACGGCTTGCCTCGATGGAAAAGGACAGTGTGCACGTCAGACGGTATTACGACCTGATCGGCGGCATCGAACTGGCCAATTGCCTGTTCCGCGACGCCAAGTTTCTGCTCGACCGGGCCGATCTGAAGGAATCGCGAGAGAAGGCGATGGACGCCGTCCGGGAATTCACCGCCCTGTTCAACCAGCGCGAAGACAATCCGCTGAGCGACGCGGACATCATGAATTACGGAGAGGCCCTGATCATTGCCGGAAGACCGGCTGATGCCGTTCTCGTTCTTGAGGAGGTCAGCGAACCCGTCCTGCGGAGCCATTACCTGACGGGCGTCGCGGAAAAAACGCTTGGGAAATGGGATCAGGCCATCGTTTCATTCAAGAACGCGGTCAACACGGGAGCCGAAACGGCGCGGGACCAGATGTCGGAATCGGCGTTGAATCCCCAGAACATGGTCGCCCTCTCGTATCTGGGAATCGGTTCGAGTTTGATAGAAAAGCGGAGCTTTCAGGAGGCAGGCAACTGGATGGACCGCCTGATTCATGAATTCCCCGATTCGCTCGCGGCCGATTATCCGAGGTATCCCGTTTTTTCTGACCACAACATCGTGGACGACGCGCAGATGCTGAAAGGCGTCTGCCGTATCTCGATGAAAGATTACGAAGAAGGCATTGTGTCGCTTCTCGAAACGGCCCGTTTCTATTCCCGCTTCGAGTACGGCCAGTGGGTCGTGCAGAACGCGTCGACCCTGGTCACCATACTGGAACAAAAGGATTGGAATGCCGCCATTTCACTGGCGGAAGATTTGTGGAACCGGTATCGACAAAATCCGTGACGCGCCGGAGGAAGGAACGCGTTTTGGATTCATTTTTTTCGTTTAACCGGAAGGGCTTCATGAACCGTCTGATCCATTTCCCGGCCCAACTGGCCTGCCTGATTCTGGCTGCCTGGGTGTATGATCCCGGGCATTGCCAATCCGCCGCGACCGAACCAGCCATCGTGGTCCTGTCGGCTCCGGCTGATGATGAAACGGTCGGGGGAGACGTCCGTTTTCAATGGATGCGCACGGCGGACATACCGCATCTGCAGGGTTTTGAAATCCATGTTTCCGCGCGCCGAAACGGAATTCTGGCCGTTAAAAGCGTCGCTCCGCTGGATACGGGACGCTCGATCGCATTTACCTGGCTCCGGTTCCGCAAGGAGGTGCCCAGGCACGGGCGGTATTTCTGGTATGTGGACGCGCTGGACAGCTCGGGCCGCAGGATTTCCTCGGAAGTGCGCAGCTTCGTCATCGAACCTTTTTCCATCAAGGAACAAGCTCCTTTTGCGCAGTATGCCCACACCATATGGCTGGGCCATACGTACCGTATGAAAACGTCGGAATACCGGCGCCTGCTGGAAGGCGTGGATCCGCGAGCCCACCTGATGAGCTATGGCGATATCGCTTTCGTTTTTCGGCAGAACGGAGCAGTCTCTCCGCGATTGCGTCTGGAGGAATCGGTACGGTTTTTTTCACTCGCCGGTTTCGGGCTTGGAGCGGCGGCGCAGTACAGGGTGGCCGGAAACAGCTACGTCGCCCTGTCGCCTTTTTTCGACGGATCGGTCGGCTGGACCGGTACGGGTCTGAAGAGCCATTCCAGCAGCCAGACCCGGTTCGCCCTGGGATGCGAAATGATGTTTCTGCCGAGGGGATATGTCTCATTCTTCGGCGGGTGGCTGCCCATGCACAGGATTCGTTACCTCGTCGACCAAGAGGGCCTGCGCACGTTTGAAGGAAAAGGATGGGAAGCGGGCATCCGGATCATCATGCCGCGTTCCCTTCTCAATCCCGTCCGTTTTCTTGGCATGGAAATTGATTGGGAAAAAGTGCCGATTGAATTCAGATTCAGCAGCGTCCGGGACCGTTACACGGGATTGCATATGGACAGCCGCCAGATGTGCATCGGACTGCTTTTACCTTGAAGGCATCTATTTTTTGGAGGAGTTCATACATGAATGGAAAGTATCGGATATCATCCAGAATCTGGTTTGGAATTGCGTTTTGTATCGGGATTCCATTGGCGGTTTTCGGTGAACCCGCATTGCAGCGGATCCACATCAACGGAATCAACCGCGTTGTCCACAAGAACTGGCTCGGCGTACCCAGATCGGCCGATTACACCGTTTACTGGGATGTGTACGCACAGAATCCGTCGGGATGGACCGCCGTGGATCCGGACGTGTTCGAGAGGTTCCGGCTCACGGCCCAATCCGGAGCGGATGTCCGTCAGACGGAAACAAAAGGAAATTTCGCGACCATTCCATTCCGTGCGGGCCAAAAAGTCATTTTTATCGTGGAAGGAATGGCCGGAGCACGGTCCGTTTCCGTTTCGGACACCGCGTGGGCCGTCACGGGAAAACCGGCTGGCAGGTCTTCCATGACCTCGCAAGCACGGTTGTCTTCGCAAGGCCCTTCAGAGAATTCCAAATGGCATTACTGGTTTCCGCTGAACGGGCGCATTCCCCTGGCGCTCATCGGCAAAGGGCAGATTTTCGACATGTCTTCGAACGCGGGTAAATTCGCTTTTCATATGATATGGAATTTTTTCCTCGCCGGCCTTGGGGTCTGGATGCTTTTCTGCAGCAGGCGTCTGCGGCTCAACCGCGTTTTCCCGCTTGACAAAAATACGCTCGTTTTCCAGGGCCTCGATGATAACTACCGCAACAGGGAATCCAAGAGTTTCAGGAACATTTTGAACGACTGGAGGGAAAAGGGAGCACCGGCCGTTCCGGACCTTCTGGACCGGATCGACAAAACCAGCTGGAGGGAATATCCCACCGTGCGCATCATCAAGGCGGGCCTGCATAAACACGAAAAAATCAAGAATGTCACGGGCATCGAACTCATGCGCGAAATCGATCGTTCCATGGAAAACCGGGCAGCTTCGGAACTGGAACAGATGAAGCGAAAGACATTCGTGGAATGGTTGTGGAATCTCGGCACCCTGGCGCCGCTGCTCGGCCTGTTCGGAACCGTCACGGGTATTTCGCAGTCGTTCGGCACCCTGGCCCTGCTTCAGGAAGACATCAGCCAGAAGGAATTGATGAACAAACTGGCCGGCGGCATCCACGAGGCCTTGTGGACCACCATCGAGGGACTGATCGTCGGCATCTGTTTCATGCTGCTGTATTATTATTACCAGACCAAACTCAACTGGATTTATTCTAAATGGGAAGACATGTACGTCTACATTTCCGAAAAACTGTAACGGACTCCGGATATGAGTTTCATTAAATATTACGAAAAGAAGGCTTTCAACCTTCCGAGCCTGATCGACATCGTTTTTCTGCTGCTCGTTTTTTCTCTGGTGACGCAGCCGGTGTCGAAAGCCAGGGACGATGTGCAAAGTCCGAGCTCGTCCCAAAGCGCCGTCGACCTTCCCCTGGTGCAGAGAAACACGTCGGTCAAGGTGGATGAAAGGTTGAGCACCCTGATGTTTGAAATCGTCTACCGGGAACCTCGCAATCACCGGAGC
>JBFZEN010000158.1:0-3900 GCA_041306805.1 bacterium | reverse complement strand
GGTATAAGCCGATCGAGGGATCTTTCACGGTGGAAAACAAGAAAACGGGAACACTGTCCATTGAATTGGATAAACAGCTGGTACCGGTGCAGGCAGCCGGTTCCAAGGCGGATGACAAGACCTGAAGCTTTACTTGTTCCGTATAAAAAAGGTCCGGCTTATCAAGTCCGGACCTTTTTTATTTCCTGACCCCGCGGCAGCAAGCGGGGGTTACCTTGCGGTGATGTATCCCTTTTTCAGAAGAAGTTCGGCGATCAGAACAGCTCCGCCGGCGGCTCCACGCAAGGTGTTGTGTGACAGGGCGACAAATTTCCAGTCGAGCACGGTGTCTTCCCTCAGGCGGCCGACGGCTATACCCATGCCCTTTTCCAGGTTTCGGTCAAGCCCCGTCTGGGGGCGGTCGTCCTGGTCAAAGTACGTCAGAAATCGGGCGGGCGATGACGGCAGTCCGAGCGGAGCAAGCGGATCCTGAAAACGCCGTATGGCCTCGATGATGTCGTTCCGGCCCGGTTTATTCCTGAACGCCACACCAACCGAAGCCATGTGGCCATCCGTGACGGGAACGCGGATGCACGTGGCTGAAATCACGGGTTTTTCCGCAAGAATGAGCCTGCCGTTTTCAATCCGGCCCCAGATTTTCAGCGGCTCCTCCTCCGATTTTTTTTCTTCTCCTGAAATAAAGGGAATCACATTGTCCGTCATTTCAGGCCAGGTATCGAACGTCTTCCCCGCGCCGGATATAGCCTGGCATAGTGTCACCGAGACTTTCTCGATGTCGAAAGCCTTCAACGCTTCCAGCACGGGAACGTATGATTGTATCGAGCAATTCGGTTTAACCGCGATCAACCCCGTTTTCCAGCCGCGTTTTTTCCGCTGTGATTCAATGAGGGCCAAATGGGCATGGTTGATTTCCGGAATGAGCATGGGCACGTCTTCTGTCCAGCGGTGGGCCGAATTGCATGAAACAACAGGAACGCCCGCCCCGGCATAGGCCTCCTCGATCCGGCGTGTTTTTTCCTTATCCATGTTCACCGCGGAAAAAACCAGGTCCACTTGTTCAGAAACAGTTTTCAAATCACGTTCGACTTCGAGCACTTTTTGTTTCGATACGCTTTTCGGTATGGCCGATTTTTGAGACCACCGGGCGCCCACGGCCGATTCATAGATTTTTCCGGCTGATCGTTCGGAAGCGGCGAGACAGACGGTTTCAAACCAGGGGTGGTTTTCAAGCAACTGGATGAAGCGCTGCCCGACCATCCCTGTGGCGCCGAGAATACCGGCGCGGAGCGCGCCATTCGTTTTTTCGGATTGCATGGGCAAGGTTTCCAAGTATTATGACAAATAATTGGCGATACGCAGAATGTCCGCGAACACGCCGGCAGCGGTGACTTCGGCCCCGGCTCCCGGACCCTTGATCACCAGGGGGCGGTCATGGTACCGCTCGGTGGTGAATACGATCATGTTGTCGCTTCCTGACAGGGAATAGAACGGATCGTCCGGGCCCGCGGATTTCAAGGCCACGGATGCTTTTCCGTTCTCAAGCGAGGCGATGTAGCGCAGCCGCTGGTTTTTGTTCTCGAGCAGCGCCCGTTTCTTCTCGAAAATGCCGTCCTCCGATTCGAGCTGTTTGAAGAAAGATTCGAGGTTTTTTGCATTGAGGCATGCCTGGGATAGAATCGGTTCCAGAACCACGTCCCCGGGTTCCAGGGCAAGGCCCGTTTCGCGTGACAGAATCAGGATTTTCCTGGCCACGTCGAGGCCGGTCAAATCGGTTCGCGGATCCGGTTCCGAAAGGCCCGCATTTTTAGCCTCCCTGACCACCGTGCTCAAGGGCCGGTCATGCGAAACGGTATTGAAAATGAAGCTCAAGGTTCCGGACAGGACGGCTTCGATTTTATGGATTCTGTCGCCGCTGGCCAGCAAATCATGGAGCGTGCTGATGACGGGTAGCCCCGCGCCCACATTGGTCTCATACAAAAATTTCACGCTATGCCGTGCCGCGCAGTCCTTCAACTGCTTGTAGCGGGCATACGCTCCCGAATTGGCGATCTTGTTCGGAGTGACGATGGAGATGTTCGATGACAGCACGTCCTCGTAAATCCCGATCACGTCCTCGCTGCCCGTACAATCGGCGAAAACCGCGTTCGGCAGGTTCAGTGCCTTTATTTTCTCCAAAAACCGCGGAAGTCGGAGTGGCTCTCCTTCCTCTAAAATTTTGGGCCAGGTCGCAAGCGGGATGCCGTTTTCATCAAAGATCATTTTTTTGCTGCTGCCGAGGCCGACCAGCTTCATTTCAAGATCACAGGACCCGGCCAGAATCTTGGCCTGCTGGAGCATCTGTTTCAGAAGGGTCCCGCCGATCAACCCCTTTCCAAGCAGGTATAGATTCAGCGTCTTGGTCTGCGACAGGAAAAAGGCCTCATGAAGGGCGTTCAATGCCTTCGATTCGTCCGCTTGCGGGACCACCACGGAGATGTTCAATTCAGAAGAACCCTGGGCAATGGCCGCCACGTTCACCCCGTTTTTTCCCAAGGCCTGGAACAGCCGCCCTGATATGCCGGGCGTCTTCCGCATGTTTTCGCCAACGACGGCGACAATGGAAAGATTGCGTTCAATGATGACCGGATCGACCTGGCCGGCCAGCATTTCAAGATGGAATTCGTCCGCGATGGCTTTTTGGGCGGCTTCGGCCGTTTGGGGTGAAACGGCGAAACAGATGGAATGCTCGGATGAGGCCTGGCTGATCAATATGACGCTGATTCCGTTCTTGGCCAGCGCGCTGAACAATCTGCCGGATATGCCGGCTACGCCGATGAGGCCGCTGCCTTCGACCCTGAGCAGGGCGATTTGATCAATGGAAGAAATGCCCGTCACCTGAAATGCGGATGCCGATTTCCTGCCGATGACGGTGCCGCCAAATTCGGGATGGAACGTGTTTTTGACACGCACCGGAATGGACAGGCCGGATGTCGGTTGAAGGGCCGGAGGGTAGATGACCTTGGCCCCAAAATGGGACAATTCCATAGCCTCTTCGTAGCTCAGGCTTTCAATGGAAAAAACCTTCTTGACTTTACGCGGATCGGCCGTCATGAAACCGTCCACATCGGTCCAGATTTCCACTTCTTCCGCCTTCAACGCGGTGCCGATCAGGGCGGCGGTGTAATCGGAACCTCCACGGCCAAGCGTGGTGGTTTCGTTCCTGGAGGACGAGCCGATGAAGCCGGTTGCCACCTGCAAGGCGGAACGGATTGAAAAATGCCGCTGGATATTCTGATAAGCCGCTTCCATGTTCACGCGGGCTGAACCGAAATGCCCGTCAGTCTTAATCAAGGGGCGCATGTCGAGGTATTCGGCATCGATCCCCATGGAACGCAGCACTCCAGCCAGCACGGTTGCGGAAAATCGTTCACCGAAACTTGAAATACAATCCTGTGTTTTCGGGGTCATGTCCCGGACGAGCGAAACGCCGTGAAGCGTGTCCCGCAGTTCGGAAATCAGCAGCCCGATGTCGGCCAAAAGACCCGATTGCTCCTGCGCCGAAACCATGGCGGTTATGATGTTTTCATGGCGTTTCCGGATTTCATCCAGAATGGTTTTATAACCGCTGTTGCCGGAAGCCGCGAGTGATCCCATATGGACAAGCTGGTCCGTCACGTCGTTGAAAGCGGAAACGACCACGGCAATCGCGATTTTGTGTCTGCATGCATTATTGACGACATGCACCACCCGTTCCAGGCCTTCGGCGGAACCGACCGATGTGCCTCCGAATTTCAATACTTTCATGGGTTGGAATATACAAAAAAAACGATAGGAAGTAAAGTTAAATTATTGTTTTAGGCCCTGTTTTAAACAGTAGAATCGGCGATGAATAAATTTGTTCTTGCGAATTGATCGAGGAAT
>JBFZEN010000157.1:0-3284 GCA_041306805.1 bacterium | reverse complement strand
TCTCTATCCAGCCGTTTATCGTGTCCTTGGCCGCTGGATTCATGAAATCGAGCCCGCGCACCAGGGCGTCGAAATAAATCCGGTTTGCCTCGATGAAAGGCGCCTCCACTGAAAATCCCGGCAGCCTGTACCATATGGACTGGGCCGCATCAAAATTAACCTTGGGATCGGCTTCAACCAGCCACTCCGACAGGTTTTGGTACGCCTGGTTGATCTCCTCCTGTTCCATGTCCTCGAATCCGAGCACGCTGCGCATGTCCGCTTCGGTCTTGTTCCTCGCCCCGTTCAATGTCATGCCTAAGGCAGCGGACACGCTAAAAGGAGACATGAAGACGTTTTTTCCGGTTTCAGTCTTGGATATTTCTTTGAACAAACCGATACCGAACCGGCTGGACGCGCTCAGCACCTCCTTTTCCATGGGGCGGAATTCGCGCTTGTCATTTGATGTGGTCAGCGACAGAATCGAAAAATCCCGATCGCAGGAAAAAAGAAGCAGCGAGATTAAAATGACCATTGGAGAAAATCTTTTTAACATGACGCCATCCTCTCAAATGACGGGGTTCGGGGACCGGGGTTTGGGTGAAAACATGTTCTGAGTTCCGGATTCCGAGAAAATATCATATGCAGTAAAATCATTCCCAATACCCACGATCTGAGATCGTCAATCTGACTTCTGAAATTTCTTTTCCCGGAATGAATCACCGGCTGCCTACTCTTTCCCAAGAACCCGTAGCTCTGAACCCTGAACTCATCTAGGCAGGATTTTCGATCTTCCCGATGAACAGAATCGCCCCCGTCCGCCTCTCGCGTATGGCGAACACGAAGGGCCGGTTGATGACCATTTCCACGGGGCCGCCGATACTGGTTCTGCCTATCACGACCACGGTAGCGGCCGCGGCCTCGGTTCCCTCCTCGTTCACCTCCACGAATGCCTTGTGCAGCACGCGGTCCATGAAAAGTTCCCCCGCCCGGTTGATGCCCGTGAAATCCGCTTCGCCCGTGAATGCCACGCCCATGCCCATGGCCGTCAGCGGGTTGCTCAATTGGGTGTCGTACAATGTCTTAAACTTCGGCATGGCTAAATCAATTCGGGTTTTCCTCAATCCATCCGTCCAACCTTCCCATTTTTCGGGTGTCAGTTCCCGGATGAAGGCATCCACGGTTTTCTGTGCGGGGGGCAGGAGTATCAGCATGCTGAAGGCGCCGTCGCCGTACGCCAGGTCCACGGCCCGGACATCATCCGAGTGCATGTACATCAGGCTGTCCCCCATCTGCATCATGCGGCATGTCTTTTCGGAACCGTCCCCCAAAAAGAAAACACCATCCTGCGTCGTTTTCGGATCGAACCGGATCTTCCATATGCCCTTGAAGAAGATGGCATTCACGAGAAACATCACGTCCGTCGGCTTGATATGGGTTATCATATCCTGGATTTTTCCGCCCGTGTTCTGCTCTATCCAGTTGTTGATCGTATCCTTGGATGATGGAACGGTGAAATCGATCCCGCGCACGAGCGCGTCGAAATAGATCCTATTGGCCTCGATGAAAGGCGCTTCCACTGAAAACCCCGGCTGCCTGTACCAGATGGACTGGGCCGCATCGAATATCACTTTCGGGTCGGCCTCAACCAGCCACTCCGACAGGTTCCTGTACGCCTGGTTGATCTCGTCCTGTTCCATGCCCGAAAATCCGAGCGCGCTGCGCATGTCCGCCTCGGTCTTGTTCCTCGCCCCGTTCAGCGTCATGCCCAGCGCCGCCGACACGCTGAAGGGAGACATAAAGACATTTTTGCCGGCTTCGGTCCGGGAAATCTCTTTGAACAGCGTGATGCCGAACCTGCTGGACGCGCTCAGCACCTCCTTCTCCATGGGGCGGATTTCGCGATTGTCATTTGATGTGGCCAGCGACAGAACCGAAAAATCCCGTTCGCAGGAAAAAGACAGCAGTGAGATTAGAACGATAATTGGAGAAAGTTTTTTAAACATGACGCTATCCTCTCAAATAAAGGGATTCGGGGATCGGGAAAATGAGTTCCGAATTCCGAGAAAAACCAAAGGCCGCAAATCACACGTCGTAAACCACAGGTCTTCGATCGTCCATCGTACATCGAAAATTTCTCCGAGAGCCCCGCACCTTTTTACCGACTGCCTTCCGCCTGCTGCCGACTGTTCTTTCCCGGAACCAAGAACCCGGAACTCGAAACTCTTCTTACCGTATCAGTATCATTTTTCCGGTCTTCGCATATGATTCCGCTTCCAGCCTGTAGAAATACATGCCGCTGGGCATGGCTTGACCGTTCCCGTCTTTGCCTTTCCAATCCCGTTCATGCCGCCCGGCCTCCAGTTGCCCCTCGCATAGTACCGCGACTTCCCGCCCCCGCGAATCGTATACCCGCAGCGCGGCGCGCATTTTTTCAGGCAATACGAACGCGATGCGCGTTTCGGGATTGAATGGATTGGGATAACAGCCGAGCAGGGCGATATCAACCGGTTTCGCGCCGTCCGGCGCATCGACGCCTGTGCTCTGCCCCGGCGCCAGTGTGAAATTCAGCGTATTCGCTCCGGCCGCCACGTTCACCGGGGGCGCCCCCGACAGGTCTGAGGCCGTCCCGTTGTACTGGGTCGCGTAACCCGGTTTGCCGGCCTGCACGAAATAATTGCCCGCGGGAAGGCCCGTGATTTCATACATGCCGTCCGCTCCGGTCACCGCGAACGTCAGGGCGTTGCCCGCGGAGTCAAGCACGTACACCGAGGCGCCGGCGACGGCATTCCCTTCATCGTCCCTGACCTTGCCCGACAGGCTGGTCGCGCCCTCCAGTTTCAGCCCCGAATCGTTCCTCCAGTAGTAAAGCATGGGGTTCAGGGCCATGTCGATGCCCGTCACCGCCTCGTCTTTTTCGACGCGGATGAGCGTGGCCTTGGCGGGATCCGTCGTGTTGTCGTAGTATTCAAGCATGCAATAGGCGGCGAAACTCGAGACGTAATAATCGCCCGGCGGCAGCCCGGCCAGCGTGTACGCTCCGTCCGAATCCGCGACCGCCGAATAGAACCATTCGGACTGCGGGTAAGACAGAACGGTGACGGCGGGTCTGGCCTTGACCACGGCCGCCCGGTCCGAAGCGCCCGACAGTACGGATTCTCTGGACGAAACCGGAAGGAAGGAAGAGGCGGAATCGGGATCCGTATTCTTCCACCCCGCATCCAGCGTGACCCTGCCGGAAATGCTTCCGTTTCCGTCATGGCGCATCACCAGCGACAGGCCGGCCTCAAATTTCTCTCCACCCT
>JBFZEN010000156.1:0-7277 GCA_041306805.1 bacterium | reverse complement strand
TTTCCTTCGCCTTCTGCATGTCTTTCTTGGGATCGCCCAGGTGCGACATCAAAACGAGCGACTTGGCGCCCTGGTCGAGCACGTACCGTATCGTGGGAAGGGCGGCCTGGATGCGGGTGTCGTCCTGCACCACGCCGTCTTTCATCGGCACGTTGAAATCGACGCGCATGACCACGCGCTTGCCTTTCAGGCCGATGTCGTTGACCGTCATTTTTTTCATAATGAATTCCTCAAGGATTCCGGATTTCCGGCCGGGCCGGCATCTCCGGATTTACTGTGCTTAAAAAAGCTACTTCTTCGAGGCCATGTGTTTGATCAGATCGACCGTGCGGCAGGAATAGCCCCATTCGTTGTCGTACCACGACACGAGCTTGAAGAAACGCTTTTCGCCCTTCAGGTTGTTCTGCAGCGTGGCCAGGGAATCGTAGATGGAGGACCGGTTGTCGTGGATGAAGTCCGTGGAAACCATCTCTTCGTCGGTCACGCCCAGAATGCCCTTGAGGTAGGTCTGGCTGGCCTTCTTGAGCAGGCCGTCGATTTCCTCGATTGAGCTGTCCTTGGCGGAACGGAAGGTCAAATCGACCACCGAAACGTCCGGTGTCGGAACCCTGAACGACATGCCGGTGAGTTTGCCCTTGACGGCGGGAAGCACTTCGCCCACGGCCCTGGCCGCGCCCGTGCTCGAGGGAATGATGTTGATCGCCGCCGCGCGGCCGCCGCGCCAGTCCTTTTTGGAGGGACCGTCGACCGTCTTCTGGGTGGCCGTGTAGGAATGGATGGTGGTCATGAGGCCTGTCTCGATGCCGATGCCTTCCTTGAGCATCACGTGGACCAGCGGCGCGAGACAATTTGTGGTGCATGAGGCATTCGAAACGATGTGGTGCTTGGCAGGGTCGTATTCGTTCTCATTGACGCCCATGAGCAAGGTCTTCACCTCGCCCTTTCCGGGGGCTGTGATCAAGACCTTTTGGGCGCCCGCGGCCAAATGGCCTTTGGCCTTTTCGGAGTCCGTGAACAGGCCGGTGGCCTCGATCACGATTTCCACGCCGAGCGCCTTCCAGGGCAGTTCGGCCGGGGTCTTGGTGGCCAGCAGGCACTTGGTCTTGAAGCCGTCCACGATGAGCGTGTCTTCCTGTTCGAGCGAGGGCGAGCTTTTTTCGGTCTTCACGTCGTGCTTGAAATGGCCATGCACAGAATCATACTTGAGCTGATAGGCGAAATAATCCGCGTCCGTGGCGATGTCGACGACGGCGACCATGTCGATGGTTTTGCCCAGAAGGCCTTGATCGGCCATGGCCTGGAAAACCAGCCTGCCGATACGGCCGAACCCGTTGATACCCACTTTTACTGCCATTCTATACTCCTCCTTGAGATGGACGGTGTTTGGTAAAACCCTTGTTTTTTATACGGCACAGAACCGAATAACAAAGCCTGATATAATAAATATTTTTTAGTGAAATGTCAAGAAAAATCAGTAAAAAGGGGTAATTAAACATGAGAACATGAGAGAATCCGGGTTATTGCATGATTTACAATATGTTTAGAATACCACCTGTATGGCGTCAAGAGACATATCACTATCAATAGCAAAGTGGTCCAGCCGAATGCAAGAAGGGGTAGATAACGCCTTTTTATCCCCCTTTTTAAGCCTTCAATATCTAAAAAATGTAATCGCTTGGTCCCGCGAAGCGGGAGGGGACCGTTCCGGTTCCGTCTTTTGGACCGGAACGAGGGGATTCATCACACCGCCTTCACCGGCCTCGCCAATGCCAGCCCGTAAACGGACGCCGCGCCGGCGTTTTTCAGGCACAAGGCGCAGGCGTTCAAGGTCGCTCCCGTGGTGATCACGTCGTCCACCAGAAAGACGGTTTTATCCTTTACCGCATCCGGTTCCCTGACCGCGAATGCATCATGGACGTTTTTCTCGCGCTCCGGCGCCGACAATTTCGTCTGCGTCCGGGTCTGCTTCTTTCTGGACAGAATGGACGATGACACCGGAATGCCCATGTCTTCGCCCATTCCCCTCGCTATCCATTCGCTCTGATTGTATCCCCTTTCTCTCAGGCGCACCTTGTGCAGGGGAACAGGCATCATGATTCCTTCCCCTCCCGGGCCGGGCGCCGGAAGAAACGCCCTGCCGGCCATTCTACCCAACAGCCGGCCGAGTCTTTTCATGCCCTGATATTTGACAAGATGGATCAGGGTTTCCAGCTCCGGGGAGAAATGCCACCCCGTGACCACCCCGTTGAAATGCAGTTCGCCCGAAAGCAAAGTGAAATCTCGAAGACTCCCGGACTGCAGTTTCACGTCCATGGTCGAATGCAGAATCTTCAGGCAATTGCGGCACAACGGCACGGAGCCGCCGGCGCGGCCGTCGCATAAGAAACAGACGGGGGGATAAACGAAGTCGACCAGCCCCCTGATCAAACAAAGAGAGGGCTTCACAAAAAGTGAAACCCTCTTCTTATTATATGCATCCCGTTTTTTGGACAAGGCCGCATTTCCCCCGGCGTCCACATGCCGTCATTCATTCGCCGCCGTCCGTCATGCAGATCAAACGGACCGGACGGCCTTTTCCGGGTTCGTCCGTGTTCTTCCGAGGTGCTCTTTTAGAGATGGGACGGACCCGCGAGCCGTCAGGTTATTGCACCAGATACCCCCACTTCGCCGCGAATTCCTTTTCCGTCATATTGGCGCCCTTGGCCATGCCCGCCAGGAGTTTGGGATCCTGCAAGTCTTCCTTTTCGAGGCGAACCATGTAATTGCGCGCCACCCGGTATGAATCGCTGTCGATATCAACCAGCCGCACCGCCGTCTTTTTCGTCGTCGGATCGATCATGTCTTCGAATTTGAGCGGTATCAACCGCCCGTTGTCGACCGTGATCATGGCGTTGCTCTTGCACGAGGCGTCGTCGCACAACAGGTAACGTACGGCGTTGTACCCGAGGTCCCTCGTGTACTCCTGGTCGAAAGGAATGGGATCGGCGCAGCGCAGCACATACCCGATGTTGATCTCGACGAAGCGGATTTTCTCGCCGCGTTCGGCGAACTTTCTCTCGGTCACGTTTTTGAGGAGTTTGCCCAACTCCACGTCGGCCAGCTGGATGTGACCGAATGAGTCTTTCTCGATTTTGGAACCCTGCGCCTTGGCCAGTTCGTCGGGATTCAGCTGCTCGGCCACGCCTTCGGCTATCACCAGAACGCCGTAATTCCGCCCCAGCGCGCGGCGCTTGAGGATGGCGGTTTGAAAAACATCGCAAAGACGGTCTACTGAAACCGTCTTCAGGCCCCTGAACTCCTCGGGAATGATGGCAATAGTCGCGCCGGCCGATTTGGCCACTCCCAGGGCCAGGTGCCCCGCGTTGCGGCCCATCACCACCACGATGTACCACCGGTTGGTCGTGCGCGATTCCTCCATCAGGTTCTTGACGAGAACGGCGCCCAGGTCGCGCGCGGTCTGGTAGCCGAAAGTGGGTATGTTGTTGGGCAGGGGCAAATCGTTGTCTATGGTCTTCGGCACGTGGGCGAACTTGATCTCGCCGCCGGCGGCCCTGGCGATCTCGCTCGCTCCGTACGCCGTGTCGTCTCCGCCCGTGGTGACCATGTATTTAATGTCCAGCTTCCTCAGCATCTTGAGAGCGTTCGCCACGCCGTCCTTCTCCCTGACGGGATTGGTGCGCGACGTCCTCAAAATGGAGCCGCCGTCGAAATGGATGCGTGACACATCGTGTATTTCCAGTTCGCGGACGTTCTTCCTGAGTTCGCCTTCATCGCCCTTGACCAGCCATTTGTATCCGTCCATGATGCCGTATACCTTGAGACCGTTGTTTCTGGCTTCGATGGTTACGGCCGCGATCACGCCGTTCAGACCCGGGGCCGGCCCACCGCCCACCAGAATGCCCAGATTGCCCTTGTTGTGGTTCTTACCGCAAGACATGATGAATGCTCCTTTTTCGGAATGACTGACTCCGCCAAGACTGCGTGGTATTCAATTGAAACAGAACGGCGTAAAATTACGAAAAGGCGAATAAAATGTCAACAATAAAAAATCCCAGACGAAAAATATTCGTTTGGGATTTTCGAGTCGATTTGCCCGTGGTGTATCTTATTTATTTTGGCAGCCCGAACCCCATTTCAAGAGCCATGACCAGTCCTTTTGTCGTTTTGGGAAGCAGAAATCCCCTGTTCAAAAGACCCCAATCGAGGCAGAAACTGCCGAGGCGCAGGCCGAATCCGACCGACGTGCCGATTCCCGTTCTTCCCCCCACTGCCACGCCCATCCTGAGCGGAAACCAGCCTATTTTTCTCCATTCCGTGCCGATGGCGATCCGCGGCCGCGTGGTGGTCCAGGGACCGTCCTCGAAACCCTGCGCGTAGTCGATGGTGAGCGCGACATCGCCGTCGCGGTACGCCGCGCCGGCGCGGATTTCCACGGGCAGACGGGTGCTGAATGATTTTCCTTCCACCGTCCATGAGGAATCGGCATACGGGCTGTTCTCCATATAACTGCCGGTACTGTCGTCCTTTTCGATATCACCGATGTTGAGCACATCGATGGAATCACCGTGAAAATACCCGAATGCCTCTTCCACCTCTTTGTTCCAGTGCATCGAACCGATCAGGTTTTTGATGCCCAGGCTCAATGTCCACCGGTCGTTCATCTGCGCGGCCAGTCCCGCGTCGAATCCCAGGGCGTTCATGCACACGCCGTATCTGGCTTCGTACCCGCCGTCCAGATCGATGCCATAATCCTTTGTGCCGAGGGACACCTCCACTTTTTCAGACTGCCCGTACCCTCCGCCGTCGAAATGGACCGTGGCCCCCAGCGCGAACGCCTTCGCGAAATCCACCTCCACGGGCATCCCGAATGACAGGCCGACCTTGGCTATGCCCAAAGCGGCCGCTCTTGTATTGTCGAAGGAATAAACCGTGTTGAGCCGCGTTCCCACGAGGGGGATGTTGAAGAACGTCTTGTCCAGCCTGACATTTCCGCCCGCGTCCAATCCCACCGTCAGCGCGAAATGTCCCGCCGAGAACGAAAGCATGCGCGCCGAGGCCGACACATCCGCCTCCAGGCCGTCGTCCGGGATTTGATCGAGCAGATTGGCGACTTCATCGGGGTCCCAGTATGAGTCGACTGCGTACTGATTGTACAG
This sequence comes from bacterium, assembly GCA_041306805.1. GTDB lineage: Bacteria > Zhuqueibacterota > QNDG01 > QNDG01 > DTFT01 > JBFZEN01. The sequence continues at coordinate 2,121 of JBFZEN010000156.1, read as the reverse complement.
ATCCAGAGTGGCGCTGTTGTTTTCGATCCCGATACCGGCCGAAACCAAAGTGAGCGAGAAGGAAGGGTTGTCGGGAAGACCCAGATTGGCGGGATTCCAGTCGGGGGCGTGCACGCCCCGCGCGAGCGCGGTGTAGGCGCCTCCCATGCCGAGGCCCCGCGCCGTCAATTGGCCGAACAGCATCGAAGGGACGAGCAGGAATGCGGCCGCAGCCGGAATACCGGCCAGAATGGTTTTTCTCATGTGCCGCCTCCTTTCTCCTTGTCCTCGAAATCAACGCGCCCCGAAAACTCCAGGGCGGCTTTCATGAATATGTAATCGTCGGGCCTCACCTTGACCATGCTGCCCTGCGTGCCGTCGAATACGATGCGCACGCCCTGGTACACCTGGGGCGAATCAAAAACCTGGATTTTTTTCTGGTTGAAGGTGATGGAAAACGTGGCCTTCCCCGGCTGGTCCACAGTGCGCGGCGTCCCTCCCCCCAGCGTGCCGAGCGGCAATATCAGGGAGTCCACGGACGCTCCGTCGGGAACGGTCGGCGAAGACAGCAAATTGTACAGGTTCTTTCCCCCGTCCTGCGGGCGCTTCGAAAAAAGCAGATACACCTTAAAGCCAATGGGAAGGCTGTTTTCGAGGGAAACCGTCAATCTCGCGTCGGTGGCGTCCGTGCGTATCCGTTCGCGCGCCTCCTCATCATCGATCTTGATCGTATCCACGTCCGAATCGTTCTTTCTGGCGGGCAGCGAAAAAACAAGGGGCGCCTTGAACAGAATGCCGCCCTTGATCGAGTCATTCTCACTGACCGTCGCCTGGGTGGTATTGTCGCCCAGCTTGGCGGAGCCTGAAAGTTCCATTTTATTGGGGAAGATGTTGATCAGGTTCTGCATGTTCTGCAGAACGATTGTTGTGGTTGAAGGCTGCCCTCCCGACGCCTTTGCCATGTTTGTCGCCGGAATCGTCATAAAAGCGCTTTCGTTCTTTTTATTCGTGGCCTTGATCGTCATGCCGACCGTCGCGGGAAAAGCCACGCTGCTCATCAGGGTGAGTTGGGCCGTGGCGGACCCGACCTGAAAGCCTTCTATCTGCTCCGGCATGTCCACGTCCGCGTTCAAGTCCGAAAATGCGACCTTGATTTCCTTGATGCTGCCCGTCAGGGACGAGTAGACGATTTCAGACACCGTGAGGCGTATGTCGAGCGTTTCCCATACCTGCCCGCCGGTCATGGTTGCCGTGTATTTGATGTAATTGCGCCCGTTCTTGGGGACCGTATCGAACCGGTATCCGTCGAGAAACTGGGTGAGCGTCTTGACTTGATTGGCCGCGATGTCGAACTCCATGATGAATGGCTGGCCGTTCCGCGTCAGCTCGCTCAGAACGAACCGCGCGTGCGCGCCGTGGTTGTTCGCATTGCTCACCTGAACGACGACACGCCCGCTGTCGATGACCGCGGAGGTGACCACCACAGTATCGGGCAAAGCGGCCTCGTCCGTGATGGACGCGAACACCACGGTCTTGTTCACGACCGTGCCTTCCGTGCGGAGGTTTTTGCCGACGTGGAAAGGCTCGATGGCCTGATCGAAGGTCAGTACCACATTGTCGTTTTCGATCAGAATATGGCCGCTGTCTTCGGCCAGTTCCCTCATGGTGTACCTGCGGCCAATGAGCGGCAGGGCCATTTGCACGTCCCACGAGGGTTTGACGGGCGACTTGATGGTGCAGCGGCTGGCCAGAAAAACACCCGTTAAAAGAGCCGGAAGTAAAATCGACGGCAGTACATATCGCTTGTATGGATGCATTGAAGTCCCCCGGTCCGGTAACCATTCCGGATCTGTTATGGGTGGATCCTGAACAGAGTTATTCTGAAAATTTGATGCAAAATATCGACCAGAGAAAATTTGGGAAACAACCGGAAGGGCAATCAACGAATTGTAAACATTGCATATATCGAAGCAAAAAAATGATGCTTTTCAAATCGCAATTTCTTGACAAGGCATTTAATTTTTTTGGCTCCTCATGCGAATCTGTGCATAAGGAGAGACAGATAAAGTATTGAAAAGCATGGGAAATACCTGTAACTTGTAGAGTGGCAAAACTCAAACCAAGTCGCAGGACCTCCCATGC
>JBFZEN010000155.1:0-4395 GCA_041306805.1 bacterium | reverse complement strand
TTTCGAAAAGGCCGTAATGCTCGAATCGACGGATTCAACCGCAGGGTGGTCGATCTGGTAATGTCCCTGCATGCCTATGGCGTCCAGGCGCAGTCCCTTTTTTAAAATGGCTTCGGCCATTTTGACGACGCCGGCGCGCTTGGCCGGCTTGTACAGCGTGAAATCGTTGTAATACAGCTCGGCTTTCGGGTCGGCTTCGTGCGCGTATTCAAAGGCTTTTTCCGCGTAATCAGGACCGATGATCTTGAACCATGGCGTTTCCCTCGGCCTGCCGTCCTCGTCCACGAATTCGTTCACCACGTCCCAACCCTTGATCAGGCCCCTGTACCGGCCGACCACGGTGTAGATGTGTTTGCGCATTCTCGCGAGCAGGGTCGCCCGGTCTGTCCAATCCCCGTTTTCGTTCTTGAATACCCAGTCGGGTGTCTGGTTGTGCCACACGAGCACGTGCCCCACGATGAACATGCCGTGTTTTTTGCCGAATTTCACGAAACGGTCCGCCGGCCCGAAATCGAACCGGCCGGGTTCAGGATGAATGTGGTCCCATTTCAGCAGGTTCTCGGGCGTGATCGAGTTGAACTGCTCAACGGCAATTGAAAACGTCCGGGCGTCCTGATCATCCGACGGCGCCGTCTTGAGCGCCACGCCGATTAGAAAATGGTTCTTAAAGGCGTCTTTCAGCCCGGGTTCTTTTTCGGTACACGTCAATAGAATGGCCGCCGCACAGGCGGCCGCCGCGAGCAGAATCCGCCTGCCCTTGTCGCGGAGTCCCATTTGAATTCCCTTCCAAGTAATAATTCAATCGCCCGTCAGCGGACCAGCAGCATCTTTAGAACGCCTGCCGATGCCCCGGTCGTCATCCTGCAAACGTACATGCCGGTCGGAACGGGCCTTCCCGACCGGTCCGTCCCGTTCCATGTGACCCGGTAGCGGCCGGCTTCGTGGAGCGCGTCCACCAAAGTGCGGATGTTCCGGCCTGCGGCGTCGTGCACCGCGATTCGAACACGGCCTGCCCTGAACAGGCGGTATGGAATCGTCGTGTACGGATTGAACGGATTGGGATAATTGCCGGAGAGAATCGCGTCTGAGGGTTTGCCCGACCAGGCGTCCTGCACGCCCGACTGTTTCATGGGATGCGCCTCGAAAAACGTCCACATGACCTGGTTCATGGCCAGCCCCGAATTCGCTTCTTTCAGCCACGTGTGCCCTCCCGTGGATGTCGTATACAGCGCGACGTCCCCGCTGTGGTCCGGGGAACTCCATTGCCTGCCGAGCACTCCGTTTTGATTGTACACCGTGTCGGCCCGTTGCGAACACCCGTTCTTTTCCGCCCACAATGCGATCACGTCTTCCACAGGCGGCACGGTCATGCCCGATATGTGGACGCCGTTGTAGAGCACGGAATTGTCGTTGAGCGCGTGGAAATGGATGACGGGAACGGGGCGTTCGGGATTGCAGTCCTGCAGGACCATTTGACCGGCCACGGGCGCGACCGCGGCGACGGTGTTCGACAGTTCGGCGGCGATGCGGTACGTCATGAAGGACCCGTTCGAATGGCCGGTGACGTAGATTTTCGCGGCGTCGATGCGGTAGTTCCGCAGGAGCGTGTCGAGCAGTGCCGCGATGAAACCGACGTCGTCCGTGTGGTCCGACCAGAGGTCGTAAAGGCCGCCCGCGTTCCACATCGGGTACGTGGGATACGCCAGCGCGTTGGGGTAGGCGACGATGAATCCCTTGATCTCGGACAATGCGTCGAGGTCCCAGCCGTTCCGGGACCGCTCGGCCGTGCTGGAATACCCGTGGAGTGCCAGCAGAAGCGGCACGGCTTTGACGCCGTCGTACGAGGACGGCACGTTCAGAATGTAGGTCCGCTGGATTCCGTCGAAGGGCATGACTCTGGTTTGCGGAGAAATTCGATAAGCGAACGCCGGAAGCAGCAGGATCAGGCAGACGATTGCAGGAATATTTTTGTACGCACCCTTCATTCCAGGCCATGCTCGCATTGGGGGATTGATAAAAATATATTCAATTGGACCGTTTCATGCAAGCATTCATTCGAGCCCGGCCCAATCTTCGATCTTGATCCGTCCGCGAAAGGCGAAGCCGCCCCGGCCGCCCGGCGTGAACACCGCGCATTCACCGTCCTGAAGAACACCGAGCACGGGGTCGGCCGGATTGTTGAATTCCTGTTTGTGCGAAACGAGCAGCACGTTTCCCTCGGCCGGCCCGGTCGAGAGAATGACTTTCGTATCGCGCACCAGCCGTTTGAATGCCTCATTGGGATCGCCGGACAAAACGGCCTGCCAGTGGTTCAGGCGCGCGTCTGTCACGGGCTCCCCGAAACCGAGCAGCCGCGCCGCCTCGACGGCCCGGCAATACTCGCTCGAGCGCAAATCATGGATGGGAATACCCAGCCGCCGCATGGCCTTCCCGGCCAGAACCGCGTCGGCCCGCCCCTTGTCTGACAGCATGCGGTGGCCTTCGCCGCATTCTTTCCACCATGCGCCCGCCCCCGGTTTGTCCAGCCCCGCATCGGCCGTCGTGTGGCGCATGTATATCACCTGCCCGCCCTTGCGGAGCAGCCGGACAAGATCGGGTTGCGGCAAGGGTAAGAGCGCCGTGCCCGATGTACAGGCCTGCCATGTCACGAGACAGGCCAGCCATGTCACGAGACAGGCCAGCCATGCCGCGAGAACAAACGCCGGCCACGGCGCTCTTTCTCCGTGCGAAAACAATGATTTCATGATTTTTCCTTTGATGGATCCCGTCGGACTCGACCGTGGATTCCCGTTTTACAGCAGCGCTCCGTACACGTCCCCTTTCGAGCGTATGGCCGCGGCGGCAGCGGGATCGTCCGCGGCCAAAGTGAAATCGTCGAATTCGAAACCCGGTGCAACCATGCATGAGACGAGACAGAAATCACCCAGAGGCTCGGCCGCCTGCCAGAGGCCGGCCGGAACCACTTTCACCGGTTCCGCGCCCGGACCGCAGGGACCGAGCGTGTGTTTGGTCATTTGGCCTGTCTGAATGTCGAAGAGGGACAATGCCAGCGGACCGCCTTCGAGAAAATTCCAGGCTTCGTCGGACCGCACGCTGTGCCAGCGGCTGACCTGGCCCCGGGCGAGCAGAAAATAGATCGCGGTCAGCGCGCTGCGCGCCGGACGAAAGTCCGCCGGCCGCACCAGGCGGGTCGACCTGAAGACCTCACCGTAATGGCCCCCCTCGGGATGCGGCTCGAGGCGCAATTCCTCGATTAGCCTGCGTACGCGGTCATGCATGTCAATTCCCCGTTATTTTATTCGACCGTTATACGGATCATGAACATGGTATTCCGGACGGACCGGCGTCCATTTTTCACGGCACCGACGGCCTGATCTCCGCCGGTGCCGTCTGGATGCGCACGGTTCCCGGTTTCAGACCGGGAGAGGATGCGGTGAGCCTGATTTCCCCGGCCTGCTTCTTCGACTGCACGATGACCTGCGCCAGTCCGTTGAATGCCTTGCGCTTCCACAGCCCCGCCGGCGTATAGACCTGCACCGCGCCGGGATCCGTATTGAGATTCTCCCATTGCTGCGTCATCATGAAGGGAACGCCCGAAACGGCGAAGCTGTTCCGGCCGGCGACCAGGATGCGTTTGTCGAGCGCGAAATTCTGGTCCGTGGATCCGCGCCGGATGGAGGCGGCAATCAAATGCCCGTTGACGTAAACCGACTGGTTTTCGCTGATGCTCTTTGTGAAAAGCGTGAGGCGCATGCCGTCCGGAAGCGGGGGCAGTTCGAAATACCCGCGGACGACGATCAAGGTGTCTTTTTTCTCTCTGCGGACTTCGTCCGTCTGCCTGAAGCCGGGCCACCGGGAATCGTCGCAGGCAACGCCCGTCATAGAGGCGTCCCGCCCGGTTCCGGTGAAAGCCATTTTCAGCCCGCCGATCGGGACGGTTTTCACCTCGTCCGGGAATTGATCGGGTTCGTGGCTGGCCGGGTCGCCATTGCCGACGCCGATGATTTTCCCGGGACCATCGAGACTGAAACTGATTCCATCGCAGGCGTCGGGTACAATCCGTCCTTTTTTGTCTTCGACCTGGACGGTGATCACCGACACGTCTTCCCCGTCGGCCCTGATGCCGGCACGGCCGCAGGTCAACCGGATTGCGGCCGGATCTCCCGTGGTTTCTATTTTTTCCGTCCGGACTTTTCGGCCTGCGACGAAACCGGACGCGGAAATCACGCCCGGCCGGTACGCGGCATCCCATTCCGCGTGGCCGAGTTTGGGCATGGATTTCCGTCCCAGGCTTTTGCCGTTTAAAAACAGCTCCGCCTCTTCGCAGTTGCCGCAGGCCCGCACGTGGATGAACCGGCCTTCCTTGCCCTTCCAATTCCAGTGCGGGGACAGGTG
>JBFZEN010000154.1:0-4304 GCA_041306805.1 bacterium | reverse complement strand
ATTCGAACACCAGATCAATTTTAAGTTTCTCCCGGGATTGCTTAGTAACTTCATCCTGTCTTACAATGCTTCCATTGTGCGATCTGAGGCTTTTATCTGGGGGTCAAAAATCGATTCGAGTTACTATGACCCACCGGGACCCATTCCCCCGACATGGAAAAAATTCAATGTGCTTTATGAAAGAAAGCAAAAACTCGAGGGAATGCCGGAATTCTTCGGGAATATCTCGCTGGGCTACGATATTGGCAAATTTTCGGGAAGAGTATCCGTATTTCATCAAGGGGAACACAATGTCTCCTATTCGGCGTCCGGTTTGAGCGATCAGGTGACCAATGCGTTCACGCGCATTGACCTCGCCCTGAAGCAGGGAATCACGGATTATCTTTCCGTTTTTCTGAATGTTAGCAATTTATCGGATGTCGAAGAAGGCAGCTCGGTGTACAACAGAGTATTTGACAGAAGGCTGTTCAATCAGAGTGAAAAGTACGGTACTACGGCTGATTTCGGTATTACCCTGAATTTATGAGTTCTAAAAAGATTTTTAACATGTTATTAACTTGAAACCGTTATTGCACAGTTAGGAGGTGATAAACAAAGGGAATCCGTGAGCATCAAGAACATGGTTTTCACCATTATCATCAAATGGAGGGTCTGATGCGCAACCAGATTTTAGGAACCATGGCTGTCGTTATTCTTCTGCTGTCCGCTTCACTGTATGGCGAAGAAGTGATAGTCAACCTGCTGCCTTATGACGGCAATGCAGCGACGTTTGTGAACAACCAGATCGTGGCGGACACGACGGCTGCGGGCGGGTTGTCCACGAACCGCGTGTATGAATTGGAGAGGGATGCGTACTATCTCCAGAACGCCACACTCACCATACCCAACAAGAAGGTGCTTCACATGAGGGCCAAGGGTGGCTCGGGCAGTAAGCCCGTTCTTTACCTTTGGGAATCCGGAACCGGAGCAACTCCGACCCGGCCGCCGGGGAATTTTGTCGTGTTGAACGGCGGCGACCTGAGAATGGAAGAGGTCTGCGTTGCGGGTTTTTATGAGCCGGAAGCCAGCCGGGTCAGCGGGGTTCAGGGCGGTTTGGTCAACACGACGGCCGTCGGCTCTTCGATTCTTCTTGATGGGGTGATCTTTTCTAACATCAACGGCCAGCTCGTTCGCACGGGTTTCAATTCCGCCAAGGTTCAGGTGATCAATTCGATATTTGCGAACATGGGCGCCCTGCCGGCATCGAATTTCGGGGCCGGCAAAGGGTTCGATTTGCGCGAAGCGGCCTGCGATTCGTTCATTCTCGTGAACAACACGTTCGTCAACTATCAGGACCGGGCCGTCCGGCACTACAATGTTTCCAAGCCTGACGTCGGTACAGGGGAAATAAAGTACGGAAGGATCGAGCACAATACGTTCGTCAACGGCATGGGCTTCCACGGGCTTCTGTCGCTGGGCAACGTCGGTCCGGAGATGACCGTCAGCAACAACCTGTTTGTGGACGGATTTGCCCTGGGCGAAGATTCGACCGACGCCACCCGTTCGGCGGAATGGGGGAATACCGGCGAGAAATACCCGAACGGGAAGAACCGGATCACGTGGATTTTCACGGCCCCGAACACGACGACGCAGTGGGCTGTCAGCAAGAATTTTTACGCGGTCAGCGATTCGGGTAAGGCGTTTTTGAATGATTTCAATTTCCCGGTGGGATCTCCGCTGTCGTATCACATCAACAGCAGGCTGGGCGCGGATTCCGTGAAGGCGTTCACGCGGGAGGACGGCGTGCAGCTTGTGAAGATTCCGAGGCTGATGACGAACACGATGCGCTGGTACGAATGGCCGAACCCGATAGGCGCCGGAAAGAAGAAGGAACAGACCTATTTTGTTCCGGCAAGGGATGATTACGACCGCCGGGTGATCGAGTTCTACCGCGACTCGCTGGATGCGTCGTATGCGACCACGGCCGCTGCGTACAAGGGTGCCGAAGACGGCTACCCCGCGGGCGACCTGAACTGGTTCCCGTCCCTGAAAACCAGTTGGCTGTACGGCGAGATCATCACGGACGTCGAAGTGGCGAATGTGGTTCCAGAACTGTTCCGGTTGAATCAGAATTACCCGAACCCGTTCAATCCGACGACCCAGATTTCCTTCAGCCTCAACAAGGCCGGATTCACGACGCTGACGGTGTACAACGTGCTCGGCCAGAAAGTAGCCACGCCGCTTGAGGGGAAACTGCCGGCCGGCCAGCATGAGATCCGGTTTGACGCCTCCAACCTGGCCAACGGCGTCTATTTCTACATACTGGAATCGGACAACCAGGTCAGCCAGAAAAAAATGCTTCTGGTCAAGTAGTTTTTTAAACGGTTGCACGATGATGACTGGGAGTGCATGGAATCTGTAAATCATGCACTCCCAGTTTTATCTATAAACAGAGGATGAACGTTGAAGGGAAATGACATCAAGGGAACCGTTGTTTCGATCTGGCTCGCAGCGACGGTTCTTACATCCTGCGGACATTTTTCCGACGGGAAAAGCCGCCAGCCGTGGTCGGTGCGCATGGCCGACCAGGTCATGAAATGCAATCCGCATCCCTGGACCATCGATCCTTCAAATCAGGACGAGTGGGAATACACCTATGGGCTTGTTTTAAAGGCCATGCTGGATTCCTGGAAACGGACGGGCAATGAAAATGTTCTGCAATACGTCCGGTCTTATTACGATCGATTCATCCAAGCGGATGGAACGATCATGACCTATCGGCCGGAAGACTACAATATCGACCGTATCAATCCGGGGAAGCCGCTTTTTGAATTATACAGGCAGGGCGGAAACATAAAATACGCCAAAGCGATACGCGTCCTGCGAGAACAGATGAAAAAACAGCCGAGAAATCCGGAAAACGGTTTCTGGCATAAGAAAAAATATCCCAATCAGATGTGGCTGGACGGTATTTATATGGCAGGGCCGTTTCTTGGGGAATATGCCGCCCGGTTCGGTGAACCTGAACTGTTTGCGGATGCGGTGCAACAGGCGACTCTCATCGAGAAACATACCCGCGAAGAACAAACCGGCCTTCTCTATCACGGGTGGGATGCAAGCCGGAATGAAAAATGGGCAGATCCGGAGACGGGCCGGTCCTCGCATTTCTGGGGCAGGGGCATGGGCTGGTACGCCATGGCTGTCGTGGATATGCTTGATTACCTGCCCGAGAGACATCCAGACCGGGAACAGCTTATTTCCATCATCAACAGGCTGGCCAAGGCCGTAACCAACTTCCAAGACAGGGAAACCGGAGCATGGTACCAAGTGATGGATCAGGGAACGCGGGAGGGTAATTATCTGGAGTCATCAGCATCGTGCATGTTCGTGTATGCCCTGGCCAAAGGAGTGCGCAAAGGATATCTGCATCCGGCCTTTTATAAAATTGCAGAGAAGGGATATGACGGCATCCTGCGGCAGTTTATCCGGGTGGACCGCAAAGGCAATGTCGTGATCAGGCAGGCCTGTGCCTGTGCGGGCCTGGGGGGAGAGCCGTATCGGGATGGTTCATTCGAATACTATGTTCATGAGAAAACGAGAAAGCACGACCCCAAGGCGGTGGGCTCATTTATACTTGCGAGCATGGAAATGGAGGAACCGGGTAAGACATCCGGTTTCGACGAATAAACGAATTTTAATGAAAACAGCTCAGAATTTATAACCTGTACCCCGTGGAAAAATAGACCACCCGATGCCCTCTGTCGGGCCAGCCCACGCCGGTTTGCATCGGTCCGACGGGCGTATTGATCAACAGCAATAATCCGATCCCCTGTCGAAAATCTTCCGTGGTGATGTTGATGTATCGGTCCCACACGCCCCCGATATCATACCTGATCAATAAATGCGTTTCCATCCATGCGATATTTGGAATCCGAACGCGCAATCCCATGCTGCCGCAGATGAACCGTTTTCCCATCAGGGCGTCTTCGTGAAAACCAAGAAAAGAATCCTGGCCTCCAACGTGATACCGCTTGGCGAACGGAATGGTGGGATCGGCGGTTCCCCAGCGTATGCGCGGGTATACCACCAGATTCCTATAAACCTGGAAATATGATTCCATCGAAGAGTATATTTTAAAATAAGGAATCGTGCTTCCCAGAAACGTCAGACCGGTTTCGTATTCCAAAATGTGGTATTTGCCGGAATACGGATATGGCATACGGTCCCGTGTATCCACCTCGGATTTCAACGTCAGGCTTCGGATGGCCATATTTTCACGGATATGGTCAAGTATTTCGGACTTCTCAAGGGAAAAAAGCCGGATT
>JBFZEN010000153.1:0-3433 GCA_041306805.1 bacterium | reverse complement strand
GAACCGGTGGACATCATCACCCTTTCCAACGAATTGACCAAGCAGAAAAAACTGGAAGGCGTGGGCGGTCCGTATTACATGACCGAGTTATCCGAATCGGTCGCCTCGTCGGCCAACATCGAGCACTATGCCAGGCTGGTCCGTGAAAAATCGGTGCTGAGAAAATTGATCACCGAAGCCTCGATGATCGCGCGTGAATGCTACGACGCGGAAGAAGGCGCCTTCAATATTTTGGACCGGGCCGAGCAGCGCATTTTCCAGCTGTCGGAAAAAAGGCTGAGCAAGAGCTACGAACACGTCAAACCCATTCTCCACCAGGCTTTTGAGACCATCGACAAATTCAGCAAGCGCAAAGGGATGGTCACGGGCATCGCCACGGGTTTCGGGAAACTCGACGAACTCACGTCCGGGTTTCAACCGTCGGAACTCATCGTGGTGGCGGGAAGGCCGTCGATGGGCAAAACGGCCCTGTGTCTCAACATCGCACGGAACGTCACCGTCGAGACCAAGGTCCCCGTGGGCTTCTTCAGCCTGGAAATGTCGAAGCAGCAGCTGGCCATGCGCCTGTTGAGCGCCGAGGCGCGTGTGGACTCCCACGGCATCCGGACAGGACGGCTCGAACCCTACGAGTGGCAAAGGCTCAGCCTGAGCGTGGGGGAACTGGCGGAGTCACCCATGTACATTGACGATTCCCCCGGTCTGAGCGTCCTTGAATTGAGGGCGAAGTGCCGCAGGCTGAAAAAGGAAAAACAGATTGGAATGGTGATCGTCGATTATTTGCAGCTCATGTCGGGTCCGCGCGAAGCCGAAAACCGTCAGCAGGAGATTTCGATCATCTCGCGGTCGCTCAAGGGGCTGGCAAAGGAATTGGATGTTCCCGTGGTGGTGTTGTCCCAGCTTTCAAGGGCGGTCGAAATCCGCGGAGGCGACCGCAAGCCCATGCTGTCGGACCTGCGCGAATCGGGCGCCATTGAACAGGACGCCGATATGGTCTTGTTCATCTGGAGGCCCGAAGCCTACGGCAAGGGCTCGGACGAAAAGGGAGAGTCGATGGAAGGCCGCGCCGAAGTCATCATCGGAAAGCAGAGAAACGGACCCGTCGGCAGCATTCCACTGTTCTTCAAGAAAGAGTACACGCGTTTTGAAAACACGGCTCCGGAAATCAATCCGGCGAACGTGCCTTTTTAAGGAAAAGCCTTGGTTTTGCTGAGTTCAAAAAAACATGTGGTGCGGACCGGTGCGCGGCCGGAGGTTGAGCGCGTTCCGGCGGTGCACGAATCCCGGGACCCGTCTGACAGAATCGACGGACTGTTCAGCGCATTGCTGAACATCATCCGGACGTACATGAAGGAGACCGACCTGGCTCTCCTCGAAAAAGCCTACCACTTCGCCAAGGACGCCCACAAACACCAGCTCCGCAAATCGGGAGCACCCTACATTGAACATTGCCTTGAAACCGCGAAGATTCTCGCGGAGCTGAAAATGGACGTCGTGACGGTTTCAGCCGGCCTGCTCCACGACGTGGTTGAAGACACGGGCATCACCATTGATGCCGTCCGGGACCGTTTCGGAGACGAAGTGGCCCTGCTGGTAGACGGCGTGACCAAAATCAGCGAGCTCAAATTCCACAGTCAGGCCGAAAAACAGGCGGAAAATTTCCGCAAGATGATTTTTTCGATGGCGAAAGATCTGCGCATTATCATGATCAAGTTCGCCGACCGGCTCAACAACATGCGCACGATCGAATACCTGCCGCAAAAAAAAGCGGAACGCATCGCTCTCGAAACGCGCGAGATATACGCTCCCCTGGCGCACCGTTTCGGCATTGCCCAGATCCGTTGGGAGCTCGAGGATCTCGCCCTGAAGGTGCTCGACCCCGAGTCCTATCATGACCTCCAAAACCGCCTCAAAGAACAGAAATCGCGCGGCGAGCAATACATCAAAAAGATCTCGTTTCCCATCCTGCGGGAATTGGAGAAAGAGCACATCCGCGCTGAAATCACGGGCCGGGTCAAATCGTTCTATTCGATTTACCAGAAAATGAAACAGCGCGGAAGACCGTTCGAGGAAATTTTCGACATTTTGGCGATACGCGTCATCGTCGACCAGAAGGACGAGTGCTATTTCGTGCTGGGGACCGTGCACAACCTCTTCACTCCCGTCCACGACCGTTTCAAGGACTACATCGCCACACCCAAACTGAACGCGTACCAGTCGCTGCACACCACCGTGATCGGTCCGCAGGGCAAGATGATCGAAATTCAGATCCGGACGCATGACATGCACCGCGTTTCGGAAATAGGCATCGCGGCCCACTGGAAATACAAGGAAGGCAAGGCGGACAAATCACAGGATGAGCTGGACCGGTACAGCGCCTGGCTTCGCGAGATGATCGACTGGCAGAAAGATGAAGCCGATCCCGAGGAATACCTCGACGCGCTCAAGACGGATCTGTTCCGCAGCGAGGTGTTCGTGTTTACCCCCAAAGGGGACCTTTTTAAACTGCCGCAGGGATCGACTTCCATCGACTTTGCGTTTGCGGTGCACACCGACGTGGGGTTCCACTGCATCGGGGCAAAGGTGAACGACAGGATCGTTCCGCTCAACCTTCCCGTTAAAAACGGCGATACCATTGAAATCCTGACGTCCACCACGCAGAAACCGCACCAGGACTGGCTCACCTTCGCAAAGACCTCCAAGGCCCGGAGCAAGATCAAACGCTGGCTCAAGGAAGCCAAATTCCAGGAGGCGATCAAACTGGGCGAGGAAATTCTCGTCAAGGGGATGAAACGGTACCGTATCCAGCTCTCATCGAAGGAGATGCGGGATGCAGCCCTCAAGATGGGGAAGACCGGAATCGAGCAGCTGTACGCCGACCTGGGGCAAGGCGATATTCCCCTCAAGAAGGTGCTGCGGCAGCTGGTTCCCGAGAAGTCGCTCGACGAAATGGATGAAAGCGGCTCCACCCTGTTCACCCGTTTTCTGTCGAAGGCCCGCAAATCGGCCAAAGGCATTCTGGTTCAGGGAATGGACCATTTTCTCGTCCGTTTTGCAAAATGCTGCCACCCGGTCCCGGGCGATCCCATCGCGGGTTTCATCACGCGCGGAAAGGGCATTGTCATACACCGGCGCGACTGCGCCAACGCCGTCAGCCTGACCCTCACCCCCGAGCGCCACGTGGATGTTTCCTGGGATATCGGAATCGAAGGGGCTTTTCTCGTGCAGCTCAGAATACTGTCGCAGGGAAGAAAGGATTTTTTGAAGGACGTGGGGGACTACCTGGCGTCGATGAACACCAACATCGTGAAAATGGACATGGACAGCAAGGAAAGCCTCATCACGGCCTATCTGATCCTGGAAGTCAAGGACCTGACGCATCTCACGCAGATCATCAAGCGGCTGAACGGCATCAAGGGCGTTCTGTCCGTCGAAA
>JBFZEN010000152.1:0-3056 GCA_041306805.1 bacterium | reverse complement strand
ATGGCACGCATCGCCGTGAACCGGATGATGGCCGAATTGAAGACCATGAAAGACATCTCCGATATCACCGCTTGCAGTTCCTCTTCCCTGACATGTAATATTTACGATGAAAACGGTAATTTTGACGCTAGCATGCGCTACAGGTATGTTTCAACCAGCGGTATCGTCGAAAGGGGAACTTCCAGGCTGGCCGAAGCGGTACAGTCCTTCAGTTATACTTTTTACACCGCCAGCCGCGCGTCCACGACCACCAGGGCCAATATCCGTTCCATTCTAATCAAAATAGCAATAGGAAAAACCTCCGACAACAAGTTCACCGTATACGGAGAGGTTTTTCCGAAGAACCTGGTGAAGGGAGGGACCAGCCCATGACGCAGGCCGTCTCTTTGAGAAGGGAAGAGGGATTCTGGTCCACCTTCGTTCTCCTTTTCGTCGTCACCCTGGGACTGCTCGGAGTCGGCGCCCACAAGGCCATCATGAGCGAAGGACCCAATATAGCCAGGAACGTCACGGCGCTTCAGGCCGCGTATTCGGCGGACGGCGGCGCGTATCTCGCCATCAGGGCCATATCCCGAGGTAAAATGGGCAATTTTGAAGGGACCACGTTCGACGTGGCCGGGGCCGATGTGACCATGGACACCACGAAAGGGTCGAAGATTGGTTACCCCGACCTTTTGATCACATGCAACACCAAACTCACCGTGAACGCTTCGAAAGGCGGTTTTGACCGAAGCATCCAGGTCTGGTCGTGGACGAGACTTCCGCTCAGCCAAATGGCCGTTCTGTCGGCCGGTGTCGTCACGAACATCGTGGCGAGGGATTCGGCGGGTGCCGTTAACTCCCAGGCGCAGGTCCAAAACGCCAAAGCCGTAAATATTCCTCTGGCCGGCGCATTGAACGCGCTCTCGACGTCACAGGGGCACAACCAGTCGGTGACGCCCTGGTCACCCGCGGCTGGTTATCCTTCGGCCAGTTTTTACAATGCAGGAACCACGCCGAACGTGACCCACGTGTCGGGCGACATGAGCCTGGCCGCCGGCCGGACGATATACGGTATTTTCGTTGTCGAGGGCTCAGTGACGATGGCCACGGGGAGCCAGGTGATCGGCGTCATCTATTGTCCCAACAACAGCGCCGTGACCATCAATAACCCGCCCGCCGCGGTTTCGGTGACGGGGGGCATTATCACCGGGGGCACCGTCACGGCCACGGCATCAAGCACCGTCAGGAATAACATGACCTACATGACCGTTTTTAGCCGGTATTTAAACACACTTCCGGACAACGCGATCATGTATTCAAACGGATGGACGTTTTCACAATAGACGGCTGACATAAGAATTTGGAATTCGAGACAGTACAATATCAGAAAGCAAATGTTTGGCCGCTTGTCTTAGGGATGGATTGGGGAGGGCAGAGCGTAAAATACCTTTTGTTGCGGCGGATCGGATCACGCCTCCGAGTCGAATCCTTCGGAAGGGCGCAAATCCGCCAGAAGACAGAAGGCGCCGATGACACCGCCGGGCGCGTGCTCCGCCAGATCTTCTCCCAGAACAGGCAGTTCAACAAAGCCAAGACCGTTATCGGCCTCGACAACGCCAATCTTGTCGTTAAAAGGGAAACTTTCCCCGCATTAAACAAAAAAGAGCTGCAGCAGAGCGCCTTCTTCTCCGTCCAGCGCGAATTGAACAAGGAGGGGGAAGAAGCGGCCGTCACCTACGATTTCATCCCCATCGGTCCCGATTCGCATACCCCCGGCAACACCGAATACGTCGTTTTCGGCGCAACCGAAGAATCCATTCTGGTAAAGACCGCCCTGCTGATGAACGAGAAGATCGTCCCGGCCAAGATCATCCCGAGCATCATGGCGCTTCGAAACCTGCTCGCCACCCTGCCGACCGTGGCAGCTACCGATGCCGTCGGTTTTCTGGACATCGGTTCGCAGAAAAGCCTTCTGGTGTTCTTCAAAAACGGGCAGGTCGACTTTTCCAGGGAAATCATCGTCGGCGGCGACGACTTCTCAAGGGCCATCACGGGAACGGTTTTTCACGAAGGCCGGGCCATCCAGTACTCATACGAAGAAGCCCAGATATTCAAGGGCAAATACGGCTATCCCCTCGGCTACTCGGAGGGCATGATGTACCGCGGCGCGCCGCTGACCGAGGTCGGCACCATGATGCGGCCCGTCATGGAGCGTCTGACGGGCGAAGTGCACCGATCGATAGGATTTTACCGAGACAAGACGGGCGGGCAAAAAATATCGAAATTGTACCTCATCGGCGGCGGGGCGAAACTCAAGCATCTTCCCGAAGTCCTGTCCGAGAAAATCGAGATGCCCGTTTTCCTGACCCCGGTCCCCAAGAACCTGCGCGTCTCGGGGGGAAAGGAACGGGAAAAGGCGTTTGAGAGCCGGTTCTATGAAAACGCCATGTCCCTTTCGCTGGCCCTCGAATCGACGCCGGCCGGCAACCTGCTTCCCAAAGCCTACCAGAGAATACACACCATTTCGTCCATCCAGAAATACGTGAACCTGGCGCTTTTCGTAGGCGTCATGACGGCCTGCCTGTTCCATTATTCCACGCACAGCCGGTTGTCGTCGCTCAAAACCCGCATCGTCACGATGGAAAAACGGGCGGCGGAATCGAAGAACAATGTGAGGCGCTATGACGCGTGTTCCGGTGACAGGGAAAAGCAGTCTGCCGCCCTGAAGCGCATCAACGAGAAAATCGTTCAGAACGAAGCGCCGATTCAGGTGCTGAGGCTGATCTCTCAGAAACTGCCCCATGACCTGCGGCTGACCGACGTGACGATAGGGAGCGAACAGGGATGGGTCAGCGAAGAAGTGAGGACCATGCTGGGCGTCTTCAAGGAAGTGGCCGGCTCAGGCGATGAAAAGAAAAAGGCGAAACCAAAAACCAAAACCGGGAGTGAAGATACCAAGCCTTCCAATCAGATTCTCGTCAGCATCAAGGGCAAAAGCAGGGCCTCCATTCCCGATGTGCGCATCAGCGTGGCCGAATTCATGATTGCGCTCGAGAATTCGGGTCTGCTCGAAA
>JBFZEN010000151.1:0-29543 GCA_041306805.1 bacterium | reverse complement strand
AAGAAATATCCCGATATTCCATGGAAGAATATGGCAGGCATGCGGGACAAGCTCATTCACGACTATATGGGCATCGATTTCGAGATCGTTTGGCTTACCGTAAAAGAAGATTTCCCCTCGCTCCGTCCCCAAATGGAACGCATTCTTGCGGAAATTCAAGACTGAACCATGTTTTTAAAGAACTATCAGATCAAGGTCGTCAAGACGCTTCAGGAGTTTTTCCGGGTTGCCTGTGAAACGAAGGTCCGGTTCGAAAAGGCGGCGAACGCGCTGCCTGAGAATATGCGCGGCAGTTTGGACTGGGTAGAATCCGTCTTTTCCGAAACGGGGAAAACGTATGCCGAGCATACCGTGAACGGCCTGAACAGGCATTATCCCCGCATTGTCATGAAAGTGCCCACCGGCGGGGGCAAGACCCTTCTAGCAGTCGAGGCGATACGCGAATACCAAAATCTTTTCGCCAGGAAAAGGACGGGCCTCGTTGTCTGGATAGTCCCGACCGAAACCATATACTCCCAGACCGTAAATAAACTACGCGATAAAGCAAATCCGCTCCGCCAGCTTCTGGACCAGTGCAGCGGCAACAAAACACTGATACTCGAGAAGGGGCAGCGGCTTTCCATGCAGGATATTGACGAAAATCTGGTCATTCTTTTCGTCATGATTCAGTCCATCAACCGGGTGACGGGAAAGGAAGCGCTAAAAGTCTTTCAGGATTCAGGAGGATACGAAAGCTTTTTCCCGGCCGACAACAGGTACGACCAGCATGAAAGACTGTTAAAAACATTCCCGAATCTGGACAAATTATCAACGGAAGGGGACGCTTTCACCCAGATTAAAACCAGTCTCGGCAACGCCATAAGGGTGTCGAATCCCTTCATTATCATCGATGAAATCCACAAGGTGTATTCCGACACCGCGCGAAAAACCATAGACCATCTCAATCCCGAAATGGTGCTCGGCCTGACCGCGACCCCGAAAAAGAGCATGAACGTGGTTGTTTCCATCACCGGTCTCGAACTCAAGGACGAGGAGATGGTTAAGCTGGACATGCACATCATCCCTCCCGTGGGGAGCCGGGGAAACGACTGGAAGGCCATGGTGCGTGAAATCAAGGAAAAGCGCGAAGGAATCGAAAAGAAAGCCGTAGCACATCAACGGGCCAGCGGGATATACATCAGACCAATCGCACTCGTACAGGTAGAAGCGACTGGAAAGGACCAGCGTGAGCGCGGCAGGGTGCACAGCCTCGACGTCAAGGATTTCCTGATTGATCTGGAAGTGAATCCCGACGAAATCGCGATCAAGACGAGTTCGCAAAACGACATTGAAGACGTCAACCTGTTCGATTCCGAATGCCCCGTCCGATACCTGATCACCAAAGAGGCCCTCAGGGAGGGCTGGGATTGCTCCTTCGCCTATCTGCTGGGCGTCATTCCGAACGTCGGTTCGGACACGGGCATCACCCAGCTGGTCGGGCGCATTCTCAGACAGCCCAACGCGAAGAAAACCGGGGTTAAGGAACTGGACGAAAGCTATGTGTATTATTCCAGGGGCGGAGTGCGGGAAATGCTCGACAGGGTGGCCGCCGGTTTCAGAAATGAGGGGCTGGAGGATTTACTCGCGGGCGTCAAGGTGTCGGGGGATGAACAGATACACCGTTCAAAAACCGTGCGGGTACGCAAGGAATTCAAGAAATATTCGCCCGCTTTTTACCTGCCGGTTTGGGTGATGGTAGACGGGGAAAAGGAGAAACGCAGGTTTTCATACGAGCATCACATCAAGCCTTTTCTTGATTTCAATCATTACCAGCCGGCATCCGATCAGATCAAGCGGATAGCCGCTTCCCTGGGTGAAGAGAATAAAGACAGGCATCCATACGCGATCACCTTGGATGAATCCAGCAAAACGGCCTTTCGTGAAGAGTCGTCGAGCGTCCCCGAAACCGCCCAGATCAGCATCGAATATACGACCCGCCGCTTCGCGGAAATCGTCGAGAATCCGTTTCTCGCCCGAAAATGCGCGAAACAATGCCTTGATTTGACCGGGTCGAGGGTCGGAGAAAAGAACCTTAAAGAGCATTTTGGTTTCATCGTTTCAATGCTCTGCCAGTTCCTATCGGAGGAGAAGTCGAAACAGGAAGAACAGCAGTTCACGAAATATTTGAGCCATAATCAAATAGTCCTTGCCGTTTCGAATGATGAATCATTTGGCTATAAGATCCCGCTATCTGAAGAAATAACAGCCAGTCCTATTCCAGGCGGTTATCATTATTATCTGTTTGACGACGTCGATGTCACGGCCATGAACAAGCTTGAACAAAAAGTGGGTGACATCCTTGACAAGCAGGAACGAATTCTATGGTGGTTCAAAAACAAGGGAAAGAAACCATGGTACTCCATTCAGGGATGGCAGCAATATAAAATACGGCCCGATTTCGTGGCAGCCAAAAAATCGGATACCGGAAGGCTCGAACTGGTCTACATCATCGAAAGCAAGGGCGAACATCTTGCGGGAAACGAGGATACGCAATATAAAAAGAAGGTTTTCGATTTAATGACGGAACGGAGTCAAACCGGCAAAATAGTCAAATATGAGCAAATGGAATTGCCTTTTCCGCAGGTGAATGAAAAGGCTGAGTACCTGATGATTGAAGAAAACACCGAAGAAGAGAAAATTCAATCCCATTTTAAATAATTCACCAATTCATCTCCTTCCCGTCCGAATCCACAAATATCGGTCCATTCAGGTCCGGCGGATTTAATATCACCTCCACCACTTTGGCCGCGGCCTCGTCCGGTGACAAGGGCGCCTCTTTTCCGCCCATGTCCGAGCGGAACCAGCCCGGGTGCAGGGCCAGCACCTTGATTCCCTCATCCTTCAGGTCGTTCTGCATGATGCGAACCGCCATGTTCAGCGCGGTCTTGGACATGCAGTAGGCGTACTCCGATTTGCGCCAGGCGTCGCGGATGGATCCGGCCTCGGACGATATATTGACAAGCAGTTTTTTGTTTCCTTTTCTCAGCAGGGGCAGGGCGTGTCTGGACACGACAAGAGGTCCGACGGCATTGACCTGGAAGGTCGGAAGGTAGACGGAGAAATCCACTTTTTCGAGAGGCAGCCGCTGGGAGTCGAGATGCACGGCCGCGTTGTTGATCAGAATGTCCAGGCCGGAAGTTTCCCTGAAAACGGCCGCCATGGCCTTCTTTATGGACGTTTCATCCGTCACATCCCCTGAAAAACAACGCAGCCGGTTTTCCCTTCCCCTGCCCAGGTCTTTCAGGGCGCCGTTTTCACGGCGGTTGACCGAAAAGACGCGGTGGCCGAGGGTCAAAAAACGCCCCGTCACGGCCAGGCCCAGGCCCCGGTTCGCGCCCGTGATGAGAATGTCCAATGGCATGGAACGGATTCCTTATATCATGGTTCCGATTACTTTGTCAGCTGCATTCGCCCCGTCAGCACCGCATCCGCGGTTTTAATCCGGTACACATAGGTTCCGCCTGGCAGACCACCCGCGTTCCATGGAATCCGATGGATGCCCGGTTCCATGGGTCCGTCCGCCAGAACGGCGACGTTCCGGCCCAGCATGTCGAACACGTCGATTCTCACCCGGCGTAAAGCGGACAGGCCGAACTCGATGGTCGTGCCCGGGTTGAAGGGATTTGGATAGTTATGCGTCAAGCGACAATCCGGTTCCCGCACGGCCGCGCCGGCCGCAGGCCCGATCGACGTGAGAACAGGCAGGTTCAATTCAACGATTTTGGCCCTCACCAGCTTCCCCGAATCAGTCAAATCGGTTTCAGCCCATTTGCCCGACGGGCTCGCGTTGGGCTTGAGCGCCGCGGAGGTCTCCACCTTGTCGGCCACGGACCAGTTGCACCAGCTCACTTGGTTCGCTTCCAGGAAATCGAACCACTTGGCGGTCTCGCTGTAATCCAAAACCCCGCTGCCGTTCGATTCGCAGGTTCCGAATTCGCTCACGAAAAGCGCGATTCCCGCGTTCATGGCCGCTTTGGCCCTGTCCCTCAGCCACTGCCTGTGCGTCGCCGCGTAATAGTGAAGCGTATAGGCCAGGTTGCTTCCCTTGACGGGATCGGCCGCGGCCAGGTGCACGTCCTGGCTCCATGCCGGCGTGCCGATGAGAATGAGGTTGTCGGGGTCGATGGCGCGGATCTCGTTGACCAACGCCTCGGAATAGGGCTTGACCAGGTTGGCCCATGAAATCTGGAGCGGTTCGTTGTAGATTTCGTAAATGACGTTTGGAAGGTCGCCGTAATCCGCGGCCATTTTATTGAAGAAGGCGGCGGCCTCCTTCTGGTGCAGGTGGGCGTTGTGGTCGTGCCAGTCGATGATCACGTATATCCCCAGGTCGATGCAGGCGTCGATCACGGTCCTGACTTTTTTCTCCTCGGCCGCGGGATTGGTCAGGTAGCCCCCGCTTTCGACCGCCATGGCCGCGCGGACCACGGTGCACTTCCAGTCGTCGCGCAGCCATTTAATGCAATCGCAGGTGTAATACTTGCCTATCCACTGGCTCCAGAAAAGGCTCATGCCCCGAAGGCTCGCGGCCTGGCCGTTTTCAGCCAGCACTTTGTTTCCCTCCACCTTCAGCTGCCCGTACAGGTCGACGATGCTGGCATCTTTTTGGGAGGCATTCACCGGGACGGTCCATGCCGCGAGTATGGCCACATAGAGACAAAATGCGCCATGGCGTAGAAATGCGGATCGGATCCGACGGCGCGATTTGAACATGGAGGTCTCCTTCAATTTTGGCCGGTGCGTGCAATCTAAGGCTTTTTTTCGTCACAGTCAAGCGGGGGTTGGGCCGTGAATTGGGCTTGATTTCGACTTTGTAATGTGGTAATTTATTTTGTTATGCAACCCTAAAGAGTTGCGTTCATTTAAGGTGTGGTAATGCTTTTTAAAAACGCGTCAGGAGTGTTTACATGAGAATGAATCAAACGGCCGTCTTCTTTTCATTTATTCTTTTTGTTTTTTCGGCTGATGTTTCCATCGCCAAGAAGAAGTACCCCATCACCGATTTCGGGGCAGTGGGCGACGCCAGGACGGTCAACACCGGTTTCATCCAGTCCGCCATAGACCGGTGCTCCGCCGAAGGCGGGGGAATCGTCGTGGTGCCGAAGGACACGTTCCTGACGGGCGCGCTGTTCCTGAAAAAAGGCGTCCATATGACGGTTGAAAAGGGCGGCGTGCTGAAGGGCACGGCCGATCCCGCGGACTATCCCCAGGTTTGGACGCGCTGGGAAGGCGTGGAACGCGAATGGACGTGCGCGCTGATCAACGGCGACAGCCTCGACGGCGTCCGCCTGGAAGGCGGGGGGACCATTGACGGTTCGGGCGATTTATGGCTGGGCCGCCAAAGACCCGCGCCGCCCGTTCCGGGCGAGGCCATTCCCCGGCGCTTCGGAAGGCCGAGGCTGATCTGCTTCCAGAACTGCAGGAATGTCCGCATTTCCGGCCTGAACCTGCACAACCAGGCCGTGTGGTGCCTGCACATTCTGTACTGCGAAAACGTTGTCGCGGACGGGCTCACCATCCGGGCCGACCACAACATACCGAGTTCGGACGGCATCGACGTGGATTCGAGCAGGCTCGTCAAAATCCGCAATTGCGACATCGACGTGAACGACGACTGCATCTCGATCAAATCGGGGCGCGACGCGGACGGTCTTCGCGTCAACCGGCCGTGCGAAGCCATTTTGATCGAAAAATGCCGGTTCGGATACGGACACGGAGGCGCGGCCATGGGCAGCGAAACGTCCGGAGGCATCCGGAATGTCGAGGTCCGTCACTGCGTCGCGGAGGCCGGCAACTGGGCGCCCATCCGCTTCAAGACGCAGCCCAGCCGCGGCGGCACGGTCGAAAACATTGTTTACAAAAATATCCGTCTGAACGGCGTGAGGCGGGCCTTCGAATTCAATATGGAATGGCGCATGGTGCCGCCGATCGCGCCGCCGGCCGGAGTATTGCCCGTGGTCAGGAACGTCCGGATCACCGGCGTCTCGGGCCGGGCTGAATCGGGAGGCCTGATACACGGATTGAAAGACAGTCCCATCGAGAACGTGGTTTTCAAAAATTGCGCCGTCAAAGCCAAAAAAGGTCTTGTTCTCGAAAATGTAAGAAACGTCGATCATTCAGGACTTAAACTGAATGTGGACGAAGGGAAAGACATTATTGAAACAGCAGAATAATATGGCAAAATTTAATAAATAAAAAATCAAGGATCAAAAATCAAAATGACGGATCATAATTCAAAATGTTAAAATATTGGTATTTGCTCAAGAAAAGAATATTAATGAATAACAATAATCCGGAACCATCCGACTCCTATTCACCGTCGTGGAGGATAAGAATAATGAAAAAATGGCGACAGATTTCCGGCATGATTTCAATATTCGGATTGTGTCTGAATGCCCAATCCAAAGACAAGGTATTGCTCGCCCCGGCTCCGCCCATGGGCTGGAACAGCTGGGACTGCTACGGGCCGTCCGTCACCGAGTTTGAGGTGAAGGCCCAGGCCGATTTCATGTCCGCCCGTCTGGCGCAGGTCGGATGGAACACCATCGTGGTCGACATCCAGTGGTACGAGCCCAAGGCCGGGGCGCATGGCTACAGAAAAGACGCCGAGCTTGTCATTGACAAATACGGAAGGCTGCTTCCGGCGTTGAACCGTTTTCCGTCGGCGGCGAAGGGAAAGGGCTTCAAGCCCCTGGCCGATTACGTCCATCAAAAGGGGCTCCTATTCGGGATACACATCATGCGGGGAATTCCCCGCCAGGCCTTCAGGCAAAACACGCCCATCCATCAAAGCCGGTACAAGGCGCGCGACGCGGCCGACACCACGAGCCTGTGCGCATGGCTGACCGACATGGTCGGCGTGAACATGAACAGGCCGGGGGCGCAGGATTATTACAATTCCATTCTGTCGCTGTACGCGTCGTGGGGCGTGGACTACATCAAGGCCGACGATATGAGCTCGCCCTATCATGCCGGAGAAATCGAGGCGTTGCATAAGGCCATTCTTCAATGTCGAAGACCCATCGTGCTCAGCCTGTCGCCGGGTCCCGCGCC
The DNA here is from genome assembly GCA_041306805.1 of bacterium. Classification (GTDB taxonomy): domain Bacteria; phylum Zhuqueibacterota; class QNDG01; order QNDG01; family DTFT01; genus JBFZEN01. Next base: position 22,451 of record JBFZEN010000151.1, on the reverse strand, counting down.
GTTGGACAGGGCCGGTCATCTCAAGGCGAATGCCCAGCTCTGGCGCATCTCGAACGATTTCTGGGACCGCTGGCAGGATTTGAAGGAACAGTTCGATCTTTGCGCAAAATGGGCGCCCCACGTCGCACCGGGCGGCTGGCCCGACGCGGACATGCTGCCGCTGGGGCACATCGGCCTGCGGGCCGAGCGCGGCGACGACAGGCCGAGCCGTTTCACGCGCGACGAACAGGTCACTTTGATGTCGCTGTGGAGCATATTCCGCTCGCCCCTCATGATGGGGGGAGACCTGCCGACCAGCGACGCGTTCACGATCTCGCTGCTCACCAACGGCGAGGTGCTGGCCGTCAACCAGAACAGCGCGAACAACCGCGAGCTTTTCAGGAAAGGCGATTCCGTCGCGTGGGCGGCTGACATTCCCGGCTCGAAATCGAAATACCTGGCGCTGTTCAATATCGGCGACGGCGGACCGTCGGAGATTGCGGTTTCATGGGGCGATCTGGGATTGTCCGGAAGCGGTGCAGTAAGAGATCTATGGAAGAAAACGGATTTGGGCAGACATGAAAACGGATTCAGCGCGGTTCTGCCTGCGCATGGATCGGGGCTGTACAGGATTACTCCTGAATGAGAGGCTTCTAAAATAAAAAATGAAAAATCAAATATCAAAATGACAAATCAAAAATCAAAAACAGCAATAGATGGTGTGACGTGTTTTTCAGAATCTTCTGCGGGGCGGCTCAGGCGTTTCTTCCGTCTTTTGTTTCTCACGGCGTGGACGGTCGAGGCTGTCGTTGCTTCCACATTGAAGCCTTCAAGTCCGCCTCAAAAGGGCGATTTCTTCCTGGCTGATGGGAAAACCGCCGCCGTCCTTTATTGTGATTCACATCAAGACAGGGCCGTGGCCAGGGCCGTCCAGGATCTGGCCGGAGACATCCTGTCCGTGACGGGCATCAAGCCGTCGGTGGTCCGCGGCGTTTCAAACGCCTCCAAACAGGCCGTCATCATGGGGCAATTGGGAAGAGGCGGACTGGTTGACAGTCTTGCCGCGGCGGGGGCGATCGACGCCGAAGGCCTGCGGGGGCAATGGGAAAGCTGGGTGATCCGGGTCGTGGAACATCCCGTACGGGGAATGGACCGCGCCCTGGTGATAGCCGGCAGCGACAGGCGGGGCACCGTATACGGCATATACGAGTTGTCCGGGTCCATCGGGGTTTCGCCGTGGGTCTGGTGGGCGGACGTGCCGCCCCGAAGGGCAAAACAAATCGCCTTTCCAGCCGGGCTGCGGCACAGGCAGGGCCCCCCCGGGGTGAAGTACCGCGGCCTGTTTCTGAATGACGAAGACTGGGGGCTTTTCCCCTGGTCCGCCAAGACGCTCGATGCGCAGACAGGCAACATCGGCCCCGGGGCGTATGAAAAAATATTCGAACTCATCCTGCGGCTGAGGGGAAACGTCCTGTGGCCGGCCATGCACCCGGGCACGCGCGCCTTCAATTACTACCCGGAAAACAGGGAACTGGCGGATCAATTCGGCATCGTGATGGGCTCATCCCATTGCGAGCAGATGCTGAGAAACAACGTGGACGAGTGGATGCGCGACGGCGCGGGCGAATACAATTACGAAACAAACCGCGAAGGCGTGCTCCGCTACTGGGAAGACCGCGTCAGGCAGAACGCGCGATACGAATCCATCTACACGTTGGGGATGCGGGGCATACACGACTCGGGCATGCCGGGCGGCGGCACGCCCGACGAACAGGCGGAGAGGCTCGAACGCGTCATACGCGACCAGCGGAGTCTGCTCGCGAAATGGGTCGATCCGGACGTTTTCCGGGTGCCCCAGATATTCTGCCCCTACAAGGAGGCGCTCGATTTGTACCGACGGGCCGATGACATTCCCGGAGACGTCACGTTGGTCTGGCCCGACGACAATTTCGGATATGTGCGCCAATTCTCGAACGCGGCGGAACAAAAACGAAGCGGCGGCGCCGGCGTGTACTACCACATTTCCTATTGGGGAAGGCCTTACGATTACCTCTGGCTGCATTCGACGCATCCCGCCCTGGTGCGCGAGGAAATGACGAAGGCGTGGGACACCGGCGCCCGGACGTTCTGGATTTTCAACGCCGGCGACATCAAACCCGCCGAAATCGGAATTGAATGCGCGCTGAGACTGGCCTGGAATCCCGGAAGCGGCGAGGACGGCATGGCTGCCGTTTTGTCAAGGGACTTCGGGAGCGGCATCGCGAAGGATGTCCTGCCGCTTTTAAAGGAAACCTACCGGCTGCACTTTCAACGCAAGCCCGAGCACATGGGCTTCGACGCAAATCATCCGTTTCTGTCCAAGCCCGCGTTTTCAGTCAGCGCCAACGGGGACGAGGCGCAAAAGCGGCTCGACGCGTTCCGTTCCCTGGTTTCGTCCCTCGAATCCGTCGAGAAGAAATTGAAACCCGAACAGCGGGGCGCTTTTTTCGAGATAATCGGATACCCGGTCCGGGCGGCCGCGCTCATGAATGAAAAGGGGATTTTTCTGGCGCGGTATTTCGCCTATGCCGGGCAGGGACGCGCGTGCGCGGCCCGCATGCTCGATCAGGCCCGTTCCGCCGAGCAGGCCATCCATGAATTGACCGCCGCCTACAATGAAAAGACGGCGGACGGAAAATGGAAACACATGATGTCAGACCACCCCCGCGACCTGCCTGTTTTCAGCATACCCGAAACGGCTTTTCCGGCGGTTCCCGATGCGGCCGGCTGGGGTATTGCGGTCGAAGGAAGCGGGAAAGCGGTCACGGCATCGGAACAGGACGCCGAAGCGCCCGGACTGCCGCAGTTCCATGCGTTGTCGAAAAGCCGGTATTTTGTGGATGTCTTCGGAACGGGAAAACGGAAATTTTCGTGGAAGGCCCAACCCTGCGCCGGATGGATACGCCTGGACCGTTCGTCCGGCAAGGGCGACGCCCGCGTCCGGGTGGAGGCGGACTGGTCCAAAGTGCCCGGGGGTGAAACCGCGCAAGCCTGCATCCGTTTTTCGGGCGGGGGCAAGTCGATCACGGTGCCCGTGAGCGCCGGCCGTCCTGCTCAATGCGGTTCGATGCGTCCGGGCGACTTTTACGAGGACAACCGCCGCGTGGTGATGGAAGCGGAACACGCGTCCGCGCGGATCGCAGGCATGGACGCTTCATGGATCGACGCGGAGGGATTGGGGTACAACGGAAAATCCGTGACCCTTTCATCCAATACCGCGCCCGGCCGCATCCGGCCCGACTCCCCCCGTCTGGATTACCCCATGTGGATAGACAGTCCGGGCGCGTGGACGGTGACGGTGCGCATGCTTCCGACATGGTCCATGGAAGCGGATTCGGCCCAGCGTTACGCCATCGCGCTGGACGACGATAATCCCGTCGTGGTATCGCGCCCGGCCTATACGGGGGAAAGGGACATCCGGTGGCAGGAGGACGTTCTGCGCAACGCGGCCCTGGTTTCGACCGCGCATGTGATAGGCTCCGCGGGAAGGCACACGCTCAGAATCTGGCCGGTGGACCCCGGCATCGTCATAGACAGGATCATTGCCGACGGCGGATGCACTCTGGAGCCGGGCTATTTCGGGCCGGATGAAACGCGGTTCGCCGGGGACTGATCCCGCCAAAGCGGGACTGATCCCGCCAAAGCGGGACTGGAGCATTGCGATACGTCCTCCAACAGCCTGACTTGTTGCTTTTTCTCAGAGAATCACATTTTACTTTTCAGCTTTCCAATCGTATCATTGATAGATGCCGAGACAAGACGACATCGGTCACTGTGACCAAACCGGATCCCGCGGGATGGAGCCGAACGAGGCATTCAGAAACCTCGTGCGCGACAACCAGCCGTATGCCTACGCCCTGGCTTTCCGCTTTCTGGGAAACGCGGCCGACGCCGAGGACGCGGTGCAGGAGTCGTTTCTCAGGGTATGGAAACACCTGACTGAATACGATCCGGCAAGGAAATTCACGACATGGTTTTACCGCATTGTCGCGAATGTCTGCTTCGACGCGCTTAAATCGAAAAAGAGTAAAGGGAAAACAGGACAGGTTCCCCTGAACGGCACCCGGATTGAAATTGCCGATCCGGACGCGGACTTGGCCCGGGATCTCGACGGAAAGGAGGCGGTGCGGTTGATCCATTGTTTCGCCCGGGAACTTCCGCCGAAGCAGAGAATGGTGTTCGTTCTCAGGGACCTTCAGGATCTGAGCATCGATGAGACGGCACGGGCGCTGCGCATGACCAGGGCATCCGTGAAAAACAACCTGATCCACGCGAGGAGATTCCTGCGCGGAAAGATGGAAGAACAATACAAAACGGGGCAATGACATGGGCTGCAAACGATATCAAAAACTCGCGCACCTGAACAGGCCGGGTGAGCTTTCCCCCGGACAGGCGGAAGCGCTGGAAAGACATCTGAAGCGGTGCCCGGCCTGCGCGGCCGTTCGGGACGGCGTGAACAGGATGGAAGGGCTGCTCGACGCGGCGCGCCTGGAAACGCCGCGCACCGCGGATCCGGCGGGGCTGGCGGAACGCATCGCCTCGGCGGTGGAAAGCACCTCAAGAGGAAAAACGGGCCGGACGATCAAGCGGGTGGGGTCCATAAAAGGAATTCTGCCGTTGATCGACGGTTTTTCACGGCACGAGGCCGCCAGGCCGGTTTTCGCAGTCGCGGCCGTTTTGATCGCGGGGGTCTTTTTCATTCAGGAGGCGACGGTTCTGAAGAGGCTGTCACGGCTTGAAAAGCGCATGGCCGCGGTTTCAGGGGAACCGTCTTTCACCGTCCGGCTGAACGAATTGAATGAATGGAGCGGAGCGCGTCCGCTCAAGGCGCCCGTATCCATGCGTCATCAGGCCGGAGATGAATGGATTTCGGTCAGAAAAAAAGATCTTGAAAAACTGCTGGACGATTACGAGAACGCGCGCAGGCTGAACGGGGTTCCGGCGGATGTCGTTCAAAAATACCGCCCTCAAATCAACGGGTTCATAAAAACGGAGAGGCTCGACGCGTCCGAATTGGAACAAGTCCTGACCGGCCATCCCGAATGGTCGAGCCGGTTCAGGTCATGGCTAAACCACGGAGGGAATATATGAAGATCCACTTCAAGCTGACGGTATTGCTTTCGGCTGTCGCCGTCCTGATCTCCCTTACCGGCTGCAAGGAAATCACGACCACCACAAAGATTTTTCCAGACGGATCCTGCGAGCGGACCATCGAGGTTCCCGGCGATTCGGCGGCCGTGGATTCCGTTTTCACGGGGCCGTTTTTCATGCCTGTCGATTCGACCTGGTTGATCACGCACAAAAAAGATACAACCTGGAAGACAACCGGCGTCAAAGGCGGAAAAAAGACGGAAAGGAATGACAACAAGAGAAACATCGCGCAGAAACGGTTTCGAAAAGTGGCAGACATGAACCGGCTGTATGAGAAGCAGGGGAAAGACGCCCTGCAGGTCAGGGTGCAGGCCGGTCTCGTTAGAAAATTCAGGTGGTTTAATACATTCTATGAATACACGGAAACGATCAAACCCGCCGGGCCTTATCCCAACACGCCGATACAGGATTTCTTGAAACGGGAAGAATTGGATATGTATTACATCGACGAAGACACCTTGGATCTCGATGAAAAGACCGAACAGTGGCTGTGGAAGGCCTATTTCGAGGAATTGTTCGCAGCCCTGGTGCGCGCGTCGGAAACCATGCCCGATCAGAAGCTTACCTCAGAGTTGATCCGTGCGAGCAAAGACAGCCTTTTCGCGGCGTTCAAGCGGGCTGACTCCGATAATATCGAAAATGGGGCCGAATTGACGGCTTTTCTTGCGAAGTTCTACAGGAGCAGGGCCGTGACCCGATGGAAAGGACCCATGGATGACGTCATGAAATCGCTGGCTAAGAAGCAGGAATTCGTTTTCGACCTCAATTCGGATTCATACGAAAACAGCGTCATCATGCCGGGCCTGATCTATGACACCAACGCGTCCACCGTGGAGGGGAACCGGGCCGTGTGGAAGTACAAGGGGAACAGGCTGTTCTGGGAAGACTACGTCATGCGCGTGGAATCGCGCGTGGTGAACGGATGGGCGATATGGGTGACCGGCGGATTGCTGCTGGCCGCGCTGGCGGGGCTGGTTCTTACGACGGTGTTGAGAAAACGGCCGGCCTGAACGCCTTTCATATATATAGAAAACACATCAGCAGCACTTGATGAGGATTACGCAAAACCAGGACTGAAATACACTGCGGTTGGAAAAGGCGCTCCGTGACAGAAACCAGTTCCCGGAGCGCCTTTATTTTTAGACGGTTTTTCCTGAATGGTTTGACCCCGGAAAATAAAAAAAAACAGTTGAAGAAATGCCGTGAATATCGTATCTTTGAACAAATAAATTTCTATCCTGAACAAAATTTCATATTGGATTTTCCTATTTTTCCCCGGGCGTCCATTTCTTGCTGGAGAACCATATGATCTCACACCGGAATTTTCTCCCCCTGATCACGGTTGTTCTGGCCGTTTCGCCGGCCTGGTGTTTCAGCCGTCCCGATACCACATTCAAGGTTTTTCAGTTTCCAGCCGACCAGATTCCCCGGATCGACGGGAAAACGGAAGATTGGTCCATGGTTCCCGAAGGCTATGCCGTCGGCGCCGGGCAGCTCGTGGACGACTCGGGAAAACATCCCTCACCCGATTCCAAGAATCTGGACGTACGCGTGCGCGTGGGATGGGTGGACGGCATGAGCCGGCTGTATTTTCTGTATGAAGCCTATGACGACTACTGGGACTTTTCGCTCCCGACTTTGCACAACGACACGTTCGAAATCGTGGTGGACGGAGACGCGTCGGGCGGGCCGCTGATAGATCGCGGGCATCCGGACGTCTGGATGCCCGACATGGTGGGCAAGAGCAGGTCCGTCCCGGACGTGCGCATCGATGCGGGGGAAGCCCACTGGTCTTTCCACGGAACGCACGCGCAGAATTACCACATCTTCACGCCGGCCGGGGACAAGGACTGGGCACTGGCCTGGGGCGCGGCGGTGTGGGTCAAGGATATGCCGTATGCGAACGCAGCCTGTTCATACGATTTCCGGCCGGGGCAGCCCGGCAGGCTCGTCCTCGAATTCTGGATCACGCCCTTCGACTACGCAGGGGCCGAGGGCCCCGGGCGCGGCGTCGAATCCATCCTTCGGGAAAACAAACTCATCGGCCTTTCATGGGCCGTCATCGACTACGACGGCGCCGCGGCTCGCGGCAACAACGGATTCTGGAATCTGTCCCGGAAACACACCATGTACGGCGACGCGTCCGAACTCGTCGCCTTCAGGCTCATGCCCCTTGAAACGCGGTTTCTGAAGCCGGTGGAGGCCCAATGGTCTTTCGCCGTCATCGACATGACCCGGAAACTCGTGGCGTTCAAGGACATGTCGCGCGGCCGCATCGCCTCGTGGAAGTGGGATTTCGGAGACGGCGCGACATCCGCTGAACAGAATCCGATCCATGCCTATTCCAAAGCCGGATCGTATATCGTCGTGCTCGACGTGGAAGGTCCGGACGGAAAATCGCGGCGGTCCAAAGTCTGGGACGTCCAATTGAAATAATCAGACAAGGAGGAACGCGCATGAACAGCAAATCCGTTGTAATGAAATGGTTGTATCCTTTCTTCATTTTATTATTGTCCACCCAGCCCTTTCCGGGGCGTGCGCAGAACCTGCCCGATAAAAAACAGATTGTGGAGAAAATGGAATTGGCCAACGCCTATTTCATAAAGAAATGGCCCGATCCCGGGAAAGACATCATCACAGACAGAAGACGCCCCAGCAATATCTGGACGAGGGCCGTGTATTACGAAGGTTTGCTGGCCCTGCACCAGATCGATCCGAAACCGGAATACCTGGGCTACGCGGTGCAATGGGGTGAACATCACCAGTGGGGGCTTCGCGACGGAATCCGCACCCGGAACGCGGACAACCAGTGCTGCGGACAGGCGTATATCGATCTTTTCCTCATGGACCCGAAACCGGAACGGATCCAAGATATCAAGGCATCCATGGACAGCATGGTGAACAGCCCGAAAATCGACGACTGGTGGTGGATAGACGCCCTGCAGATGGCCATGCCCGTCTTCGCCAGGCTTGGAGTCATCTATGAGGACAAGGCCTATTTCCAAAAAATGTATGATTTGTACATATATACAAAGGCGTTCCACGGAACGAACGGTCTCTACAGCCTCAAGGACCATTTGTGGTGGAGGGACAAGGATTTTGTTCCGCCCTATCAGGAACCCAACGGGAAGAATTGCTATTGGTCGAGGGGAAACGGATGGGTATTCGCCGCCCTGGTGCGGGTTCTGGACATTCTGCCGTCCGACGCCCCTCACCGGGAAGAGTACCTTCAGACATTCAGGGAAATGGCCCCCGCGCTCGCGGCCGTTCAAAGATCCGACGGCTACTGGAACGTCAGCCTTCACGATTCCACGCATTTCGGCGGGAAGGAACTGACCGGCACGGCCCTGATCACCTACGGCATGGCCTGGGGAGTCAGGAACGGGCATCTGAAAAAGGAAAAGTATCTGCCAATCGCGGTCAAGGCATGGAATGCCATGGCCGCCCACTCCGTGCACCCGGATGGTTTTCTGGGATTTGTGCAGGGCACGGGAAAGGAACCGAAGGACAGCCAGCCCGTCGGCTATGATCAGGAGCCGAATCACGACGATTTCGGCGTGGGCTGCTTCCTCCTTGCCGGCAGCGCGATTTATGCTCTCTGATGAGGGGTGTCCGATGCACAATTCTGAACAATGTCCGGCTGACACCCGTATTGTAAAATCAAAAATCAAAGATCAAAATGTAAAATGACAATGCAAAAATTCAAAATAAATGGACCGATAGGATCGCTCCATGGCAGCCATCCAACCAAGAGGCATGATTCATGAAAAAACGTTTTTTCAGCCTGTGCGTCGGATTCGTACTGGCCGGATGTCTGGCAAACGCGCAAACTTTCCCGCCTGTGTTCAACGTAATGACATACGGCGCCAGAGGCGACGGGAAGACCGTGGACACGCCCGCCGTGAACAGCGCCGTCGATTCGGCGAACGCGTCCGGTGGAGGCACGGTGTTTTTTCCCGCGGGGACATACCTGTGTTTCACCATCCGTTTGAAAAGCAACGTATCGCTCTACCTCGACAGGGGGTGCGTCATTCTGGCCGGAGATCCGGCGGAGGGACTGGGAAGCTACGACAGGCCCGAGCCCAATGCCTGGGACATGTACCAGGATTTCGGACACAGCCACTGGAGGAACAGTCTGATCTGGGGGGAGGGACTTGAAAACATCTCCATTCTCGGCCCCGGGCTGATCGACGGGAAAGGACTGACGCGCATGGGACCGGGGGCAAGGCGTCCCGTGAAGGCGGGGGACACGCCGACCACTTTGCTCGACAAACCCGATCCGGTGGCCGTACGTCCCGAGCTGCCTTCGGGGGCCGACGCGCAGTTCAAGGGCATGGACGGGCTGGGCAACAAGGCCATCGCGCTGAAAAACTGCCGCAATGTCACCCTCCGCGATTTTTCCATGCTGAAATGCGGGCACTTCGCCCTGCTCGCCACGGGCGTGGACAACCTCACCCTCGACAACCTCCAGGTCGACACCAACCGCGACGGATTCGACATTGACTGCTGCCGCAATGTGTCCATTTCGAACTGCCGGGTGAATTCACCCAACGACGACGCCATCGTCATCAAAAGCTCCTATGCCCTCGGTTTTCCCCGGTACACGGAAAACGTCGCCGTCACCAACTGCATGGTCAGCGGTTACGATTTGGGCACCGTTCTGAACGGAACGTTCGGGAAAACCCAGGAGCTCGCGCCCGACCGCGACGGCGTGACGGGACGCATCAAGCTCGGCACGGAGTCGAACGGGGGATTCAGGAACATCGCGATTTCGAATTGCGTGTTCGAACGCTGCCGGGGTCTCGCGCTTGAAACCGTGGACGGGGCCATGCTCGAGGACGTGGTGGTCACCAACATCACCATGCGCGACATCGTGAACGCCCCGTTCTTCCTGAGGCTGGGCGCCCGCATGCGCGGCCCCGAAGGCATTCCGCCCGGGTCGCTCAAAAGGGTCACGATCAGCAACGTCACGGTGTACGGCGCCGATCCGCGCTATGCATCCATCATCGCGGGCATGCCCGGGCATCCGGTCGAAGACGTCAGCCTGAGCCACATCCGGATTCTGTCGCGCGGCGGGGGCACCCGAGAGGAGGCCGCGGCGCAGCCGGCTGAAAAGGAAAACGCCTACCCCGAGCCGAGCATGTTCGGCGTCACGCCGGCCCACGGATGGTTCATCCGCCACGCGAAAGGCATCCGCATGGACCACGTCCGGATCGGCGTCATGGAAAAGGACATGCGGCCCGCAATCGTCATGGACGACGTGTCGGGAGCCGTTTTCGACCACGTCGAAACGGTGCGCGAAAAGGGCGTTTCGCCATTCGTGCTGAAAAACTCCGGAAACATCCGCATGCACGAATGCCCGGGGCTTTCAGACAAACGCGTTGACCGGGTCGAGTTCAGGTATTTTTAATGGAATCGACCGGGAAGCGTTCAATAACCCGAAACACTGAAATGCGAATTCAACACCGAAAATCACCGAAAACACTGAAACATATAAATCGCCAACCGATGTTTTTATCATGATATGGATTGACATGGATGAATAAATATATATTGGATCATAAAAATATTATCCCGGGGTATTATAAATTATTGCTATCTTTTTCGGTGATTTCAGCGTGATTCGGTGTTTATCATCAGGAGGCAGTCATGGATAAAAAATATACATTAAAAATGATTCCTGCAATTATTGGAATCCTAGTGACCCCCTGGCTTGTTTTACCGGCTGACTGTCCGGCGCAGGAAGTCAGGTCGGATGCCGTGACCAGGGCGTCTATGCCGAATGAGAATAGGCCGCCGCTTCCGCAGGACGCCGCGGCTCGTCCTCCGGCTTTACCGGATCTGCCGCCGGGCGCGCGCCCCATGTTTCCCGGGCGCCTGCGTCCGGAATATCCTGTGCCCTACGGCCAGATGAAGGTCGAGGAAATCGCGCAAGTCCTGAACCGGATCCGGGTCTATCTGGAGGCCAACAGCCCGGCCAGACTGGTGAACCGGCAGACGCGCGAGGAAATCACGGACAAGGCAAATCCCGGGGCCGAAGCCATGATGGATTCCGGGCCGTTTCAGATCATCAGTTACGAGTGGGGAGTCACGTACTCGGGCATGCTGCTCGCGGCCGAGGCCACGGGCGACACGCTGTTCAGGCAATACGCGGACAAACGGCTCGGGTTCATCGCCGATCTTGCCCCCGCCTTCAGGTCACGCGTGCAGGCCGAACCCGGGGCGAGAACGCCGTTCAGGTCGGTTCTGGATCCGCGCAGCCTCGACGACAGCGGTTCCATGTGCGCCGCCATGATCAAGATGCTCCGCGCGGGCGGAGGCGGCGGTCTGAGGCCTCTGATAGACAATTATATCCGATACATCGGCACGAAACAGCAGCGCCTCGAGGACGGCACGCTGGCGCGCAGCCGGCCCCAGCCGGAGACGCTGTGGCTCGACGACCTGTACATGAGCGTTCCCGCGCTGGCCCAGATGGGGAAACTGACGGGCGAAACAAAATATTTCGACGACGCGGTTAAACAAATTCTTCAGTTCTCGGACCGCATGTTCGTCAAGGAAAAAGGGCTTTACATGCACGGCTGGGTCAAGGCCATGCAGCCGCACCCCGCATTCCACTGGGCCCGGGCCAACGGCTGGGCCGTTCTGGCCATGACGGAATTGCTCGACGTGCTTCCCGAAAAGCACAAAGGGCGCAGCGCCGTGCTCAACCAGCTGCGGGCGCATCTCCGCGGGCTGGCCGCATGCCAGTCGGGAAACGGGCTGTGGAACCAGCTCCTGGACCGGAACGATTCATACCTCGAGACCTCGGCCTCGGCCATGTTCGTATTCGGCATGGCCCGCGCCATCAACCGCGGATGGATAGACGCTCTGGCCTATGCCCCGGCCGTCCAGCTCGGATGGAACGCCGTCACCACCAAGGTCAATGCCGAGGGGCAGGTGGAGGGCACATGCGTGGGAACGGGCATGGGTTTCGACCCGGCCTTTTATTACTACCGTCCGGCCGGCGTATTCGCCGCGCACGGGTACGGACCCGTCCTGCTTGCCGGTTCCGAAATGATTCTGCTCAGGAAAAACAAACCGCTGATCATCAACGACGGCGCCGTTCAGATCAACCAGGGGAACAGGGAATCCATGCCCTGATCCCACAAGGGGACAAGTCCCACAAGGGGACAAGTCCCACAAGGGGGTAGTTCCGAAATCATGGAATCGCCACGGAATCAGGTGGACTGAATCAAAAGATTAACAATAACCGATCCGTGTGTTTCCGTGGTTTTTATCCGTGGTTGTCTCTTTCGGGCCGATTCCGGTGTTGGCGGCCAGACGATGGTTTCAATTTCCATGATAAAAGAGGAATTCCTGATGGCAGGAACAAAACGGACATGGGTACCGATCATCGTTCTATCGCTGATTTCAGGGATTGCGGACCAGGGATGCCGGACCGGGGTCCTTAAACAGGACGGCGCGTCCATTCGATCCGGCGGCGCCGGCGATTCAGGCCGGGCAAGCCGCCGTTTTGTTTTCAATCCGTCTTCCCCGGTCAATGAAGGCGGCATCCGCGTTTTCGAAGCCGTTCCCTATTCATCGGGTCTCGGTTACGGGTTCGAAGACATCTCGGGCGTCCGTTTCATCCGGCCATCCGCCGCGGACCCGCTCAAGGGCGGATTCTGCACCGGCATCAAACCCTTTTTATTCTCCGTCAGACTGCCTGAGGGCAATTACGACGTCACCGTCGAACTGGGCGATGCAAACGGGGAGTCCGCCGCGACGGTCCGGGCCGAGTCGCGAAGGCTGATGCTCGAGAACGTCCGCACGGAGAACGGAGCGGTCGCGGTCCGGAAATTCACGGTCAACATCCGGACCCCGCGCCTGTCCGACAGCGGGAACGTAAAATTGAATCCGCGTGAAATCGGCGTGTTTCACTGGGACGACAAGCTCACGCTGGAATTCAACGGCCCGAGGCCCTGCCTTCGCAGCCTCGACATCAGGCGGTCGGATTCAGCCGTGACCGTTTACCTGGCGGGCAATTCCACGGTCACCGACCAGACGCGGGAACCCTGGGCGTCGTGGGGCCAGATGATTCCGCGCTTTTTCAAGGCCGGAGTCGCCGTGGCCAACCACGCGGAATCGGGCGAGGCCCTGAAAAGCTTCATGGCCCGGAACCGGCTTGAAAAAATACTTACAGCCATGAAGCCGGGCGATTACCTGTTCGTGGAATTCGCTCACAACGACCAGAAACCGGGGGCCGCGCACGCGGACCCGTTCACGTCCTATCAGGACTGTCTCAGGCATTTCATCCGCGAGACGCGCAAGAAGGGCGCCACGCCCGTTCTTGTCACGTCCGTGCACAGGCGGAATTTCGACAGCACGGGCGCCGTCGTCAATACCCTGGGGGATTATCCGGAAGCCGTGCGCCGTACGGCCGCGGAGGAAAAAACCCCGCTCATCGACCTGAATGCCATGAGCAAGGCGTTCTACGAGGCGCTCGGACCCGAAAAATCCGCCGGGGCTTTCGTGCATTACCCCGCAGGCACGTTTCCGGACCAGCGGGGCGAACTCAAGGACAACACGCACTTCAATCCGTACGGAGCCTATGAACTGGCCAAATGCGTGGTGAACGGCATCCGCTCAAGCCTCCCCGGGCTGGCCGGATACCTGGCGGAAGATGCCGGGATCTTTGACCCGGGCCGTCCCGATCCCGTGGAAACGTGGGTCTGGCCTCCCAGCCCGTTCACCGATTTCACCCGGCCGTACGGGAATTGACGGGAAAATCACGAATCACCAATAATAGAAAGAACCCCTCCCATGAAAATCAGAATGTGTCTCTCGATGGCCGTTTGCGTGTGCGTGCAATCCGTTTTCGCGGGCAAGGCCTGGTGGCAGCAGTTGACCCGTCCTTCCGTGGAAGAAGCGGCCGTTCGGTTCAGGAACCCGGCCGCGGAATACGGATTGACGCTGTGGTGGGGATGGGACGGACCCGTGGACGAGGAAACCATCCAAAAAGACCTCGACACCATCCGCTCCTTCGGGTTCACCGGCGTCATGATCGAAGCCGGGTACGGGATGACCGCGCGTTACCTTTCACCGGAATGGTTCAACCTGGTCCGGTTCGCGGTCGGCGAAGCGGGCAAGCGGAACATGCGGGTTTGGATCGAAGACGAAGGAAAATACCCGAGCGGATTCGCCGGGGGAAGGTTCAGCGAGGAACGCCCCGACCTGAGAATGCAGGCGCTTTCCGTATCGGAACGCATCGATGTGGAACCGGGGCAGGCCGTTTCGCGCGGCCTGGCGCCGGACGAGGTTTCCGCCGCGGCATTCAACGCCGCCGATTCCACCGGCCTGTCCCTGCCTGTCGAAAACGGACGGATCGAATGGACGGCGCCCGAAGGGAAATGGCAGGTCATTCTGGCCAGGCACGGTTTCATGACGTCGCCCACGCGTTCGGTGAACAATCCCACGCGGGGAAAAGACACCAATGCCTCGCTCATGGATTACCTCAATCCCGAAGCCGCCCGGCAATTCCTCGCCTGGACGCACGAGGGATATAAAAACGCTTTCAAACCGGAATTCGGCCGGACTTTCATGGGTTTCATGGGGGACGAACCGGATTATTCCATCAGGGGCATACCGTGGACGGGCGGCATTTTTGACGCCTTCTTGAAGGAGAAAGGCTACGACGTGCGCCCCATGACGGCTCTGTTCTTTGCGCCGAAATTGTCCGATCCGGTCCGGCGGGCCAAGGCCGATTACTGGGACGTCTGGTCGCGACTTTTCGCGGAGAATTTTTTCAGGGTCCAGCACGAATGGTGTGCCCAAAACGGTGTCTCCTATATCGTGCATCTCAACAAAGACGACGACATGCCGGCCCTTGCGAGGTCGGGCGGCGACTTTTTCAGGAACATGAAATACGCGGCCGCGCCGGGAGTGGACGCCATATGGAGCCAGATCTGGATGGACCACACGGCCGATTATCCCAAGTATGCCTCGTCCGCGGCGCATACGGCCGGCAAACCGCGGGCGTTCACCGAGAGTTTCGCGGCCTACACCCATCGTCCGACTCCGCGGCAGGCCAAATGGGTGATGGACTACCAGCTCGCGCGCGGCATCAACATGGTGCAGATCATGTTCTACTCCAGTTCCGCGGGCAGGCGGCCGCCGCCTGAAGCTGCCGGCCAATCCGATTCGCTCAAGGCGCAGGGTGTCCCGGGTCCGGGGCCATCTCCCCCGGCCCCGCGGGAAAGAAGAAATTTCTTTGAGTCACCGGAATTCCCGCGCATCGCCGACACCATGCGCCGCGTCTCGTACATGCTGTCGCAGGGCCGGCCGGCCGCGCAAACCGCCATGATCGTCCCCACGGCTTCAGTCTGGTGCGGGGATGCCAGGGCCAACACAAACAGCGTGGCCCTGGCCCGGGCCCTCATGGAAAACCAGCGCGATTTCGACTGGGTGGATGAAGGGGCGCTCGTTTCGGACGTCCGGATCAAGGGGGACAGGCTGGTCAACCGCAGCGGGCAGGAATACAAAGCCGTCATCGTTCCCGATGCGAGCGTTCTTTTCAAATCCACGGTCGACCGGCTTCGGGAATTCGCAGGAAGGGGAGGGCGCGTGGTCATCATGGGCAGGGGGCCGGTTCTGGCGGCCGGCCGGACGTTCCTTTACGCCGAACCCGCTGCCGACATCCCCCGGTCCGTCCGTGAATCCGCCGCCGAATTGAGCCGGGATGTCCTTGAATATCTTCCGCCACCGGATGTTCAATTGGACAGAAATTGCCCCTCGCTGAAAATCATGCACAGGAAAATAAAAGACGCCGACGTCTATTTCTGTTTCAATGAAGATTCAATCCCCTCATCGTGCAGGGCCTCGCTTGCGGGCAGGGGCACGGCGCAGGTGTGGGACGGGGAATCGGGGACCATCAGGCCGCTGTACGGCGTCCGGGTTGCGGACGGTTTTGCCTCGATGCCGCTCGATTTGGGCGGATGGGAAAGCGTGCTCGTCGTCATCGGGCCGGTGCCTGCCCAATCCAATGAGGGCGGAAAACCGGCGCTGTATCTCATCGGCGACTCGACGGTCAGGAACGGCAGGGATGACGGCCAGGATCAATTGTGGGGATGGGGGCGCCCCCTGGAGGCGTATTTCGACACAGCCCAGGTCCGCGTCGAAAACCGCGCGCTCGGCGGCCGCAGCAGCCGCACATTTCAAACCCAGGGCCTGTGGGCTGCCGTGCGGGACAGCCTGAAGCCGGGGGATTTCGTCATGATGCAGTTCGGGCACAACGACGACGGCCCGATCAACACGGGCCGCGCCAGGGGCACCCTGAAAGGCACGGGCGAAGAGATCGAGGAAACGGTGATGGACACCACGGGCAAGACGGAAACCGTGCATACCTACGGATGGTACATGAGAAGGATGATCCGGGAAACCACGGCCAAAGGCGCCGCCGCGATCGTGCTTTCACCCGTGCCCAGGGATTCATGGGAAGAGGGAAAAGTGAAACGGATCGACAAGACTTACGGCCTGTGGGCCGGGGAAACCGCCCGGTCCGAGGGGGCTTTTTTCATCGATTTGAATGAACTCGTGGCCCGGCGATATGAAAAAGAAGGTTTCGACCGTGTTCATGAAGCGTACTTCACGTCCAAAGACCACACCCATACGTCGTGGGCGGGAGCGGCACTGAATGCGTCCATGGTTGTTGAAGGAGTCCATGGTTTGAAGGGATGCTCTTTGGCCAAGGCAATTCAAAAATCAAAAATCAAAAATGACTCCAAATAATGAACGGATGAAAACAATGCCAAAAAGAATTCTCTTCGCATGGATTTTTCTTGCGTGCATTTCCGCCGCGTCGGCCCAGAATCCGTCCATCCCGCGCCTCGAAAAGCGGGGGCAGGCCGTGCAGTTGATCGTGGACGGCAGTCCGTACCTGATTCTGGGGGGCGAATTGACGAACACGGCCGCCTCGAGCCTCGAACACATGAAAACGGTGTGGCCCCGGCTCGTCAGAATGAACCTCAACACCGTGCTCACGGCCGTGGCATGGGCCTGGGTGGAACCGGAGGAAGGGAAGTTCGATTTTACTCTGGTGGACAGCGTGCTGGACGGGGCGCGCAGGAACGGCCTGCGTGTGGTATTCCTCTGGTTCGGCAGCTGGAAGAACGGCCTGTCGAGTTTCGCTCCCCCGTGGGTGAAGGCCGACCCAAACCGGTTTCCGCGCTCGAAGATCCAAAACGGCAAATCCGTTGAAGTGCTCACGCCTTTCAGCGAGACCAACCTGTACGCCGACAAGCGCGCCTACACCGCCTTCATGCGCCACCTGGCCATGGCCGATTCGGAGCACAGAACCGTCATCATGATACAGCTTCAGAACGAGGTCGGCCTTCTTGGCGATTCGCGCGACCGATGCCCCGCGGCCGAGGCGGCCTTCCGCTCGCCGGTCCCAAAGACGTTTCTCGATTATATGAAGAAGAACCGGGGCACCCTCCTTCCCGAATTCAAGAGCGTGTGGGATTCCGCCGGTTCCAGCACCGCGGGAACGTGGGAGCAGGTTTTCGGCCGAAACGCCGCCGCGGATGAAATATTCATGGCCTGGCATTACGCCAGAACCATGGACGGCATGGCAGCGGAAGGGAAGGAGGCGTATCCCATTCCCGTTTTCACGAATACATGGATTGTACAGCCAGGCGACAGGGGGCCCGGCGATTATCCCAGCGGGGGGCCGGAACCGCTGACGCTGGAAGCGTGGAGGGCCGGGGCGCCGCACATCGATTTCAACGCGCCCGACATTTATCTGCCCGATTTCGCCGAATGGTGCGCCCGGTTCAACAGGAACGGAAATCCGCTTTTCGTGCCCGAATCCCGAGGCGGCGCCGCGGGAGCGGCCAACGCGTTTTATGCCGTGGGCATGCATGCGGGCATCGGGTATTCCGCTTTCGCCATCGACCGCATCGAAAAAACGGCCCAGCCCGTTTCGGAGCCCATCCAGAATATGCCGCTGGCCCGGGCCTATGGAGTGCTGGGGCAGATTTCACCTGCGGTTCTCGCGCACCAGAGCAGCGGCACCATCGCGGCCGTTTCGCTGAACGCGGAAAATCCCAAAAAGGACTTGACTCTGGGCAATTACATTGTTAACGTGGAATTGCGTCGCAACAGGCGCGACCCGTCGCAGGTCGCCCCGTCCGGCTACGGCATTTTCATGGCCGAGGGCGGGGACGTTTTTCTGGCCGCCGGAAGCGACATCCAGGTGACGTTCAGGCCGAACACGCCCGGGCCTTCCATCGCGGGAATCGCCGACGCGGAAACGGGCCGCTTTGAGAACGGCCGATGGATGCCGGTCCGCAAGATGAGCGGGGACGACATTCTTCTGGATTATGACCTGGCCGGCGCCGCCGCGGAAAACCAGTCCGGCAGCGGCTTGAGGTTTTCCGGTGACGGCCCGGACATACAGCGCGTGAGCCTGTACAGGTACGAATAAACAAGAGCACCATCTTTACGGGGAGGCTGCCACATGACCAGGCAGATTGTCTGCGTCGTCGTCATTCTCCTGATATCAAACCAGGCCGCGGCCCAGCCCAGACTGCCGTCGAATACAGGCATTCCACCCAATTGCGATTATTATACGCTGAATCCCGAATATGGCGGACAACCCGCCGCTTTGGGATGGGCCGAAAAACGCGTCGAGGAAAAACCGGGGCGCGGTCTGGTCGCCGTGCCGTCCGGCGGGGGGAAGGTGTACCTGAGCTGGCGGCTCCTCAAATCGGATCCCGAAGACATTTCCTTCAACATGTACCGCTCCACGGCCGGTGGTGATCCCGTCCGGTTGAACAAAAAACCCATTCGAAAAACAACGGATTTCACGGACGAAAAACCTCCCCTGGACGGTGAAAATACCTGGCGGGTGAGGCCGGTTTTGGACGCGCGCGAGGGTGAAGCATCCGTCGCAGCGGCGCTGCAGCCGCATCCTTTGGAAAGGAATTATCTGTCCATACCGCTGATGTCCGACCTGAGGCAACCGGCTTCGGCGGGCAAGGTCGGGGTGGGCGATCTGGACGGAGACGGCGAGTACGATTTCGTTGTCAAAAGGCCCGGCAGCATGGTCGATCCCGGGCGCATACGTAAAAGTCCGGACACGTTCAAAATAGAGGCCTATAAAAGCGACGGCACTTTTTTGTGGCGGAAGGATCTTGGCTGGTCCATCGAACTCGGGATCTGGTATTCGCCCATGGTGGTCTGGGATTTCAACGGCGACGGAAAGGCCGAGGTGGCGTTGAAGACAGGGGAGGGCGACCCCCGCGATGAAAACGGCCGGGTTTTGACGGGGCCGGAATATTGCTCGGTCCTGAACGGCGGGACGGGAGCGGAAATCGCCAGGACGGACTGGATTCCCCGCGGGAAATCGGCGGACTGGGGAGACGAAAAAGCCAACAGGATGAACAGGAACATGCTGGGCGTGGCCTATCTGGACGGCAAAACGCCCGCCCTGCTCGTCCTGCGCGGCATATACGGTCTCATGCGGATGGACGCCTGGTGGCTGTCCGGAACGGAATTGAAGAAGGCATGGTCGTGGTCGAACCGGACCTCGGGATGGCGCTACCAGGGGCAGGGGTCGCACACCATTCACGTTGCCGACATCGACGGCGACGGCTGCGACGAGATTCTGAACGGATCCATTGCCATTGACCAGGACGGCCGCATCTTCGACAGCAACGGCATGGGGCACGCGGACCGGTTTTACGTCACGGACGTCGATCCACGGCGCCCGGGCCTCGAAGCCGTGTACTGTTTCGAGGATCCCCATCCGAAAAACGGCCTCAGCCTGTGGGACCTCCGCACGGGCGTATGTATAGCGGGCGCCGGCGAGGAGACCCAAGACAACCAGATGGGAGCCTGCCTGGTCGGCGACATCGATCCGGATTTTCCGGGCATGGAATGGTGGGGAGACAAATTCTTTTTTTCAGCCGGGGGCGAACCGCTGGGAAAGGAGGTTCCTCCCCAGGAAGGCCTTGTCTGGTGGGACGCCGACCTGCTGCGGGAACTCCAATTCAGGGGACAGATAACCAAATGGCGCGGCCCGGTCATCGACCGATCGATCGAGGGGCGGGTTCTGCTCTGGGCCGACATTCTGGGCGATTGGCGCGAGGAAATCGTCACCGTACGCGACGGCGCGCTGCGCGTCTACACCACAACCATTCCGGCGGCGGACAGACGGGCCTGTCTGATGCAGGATCCGCTTTACAGGCTGGACGTCGCGTTCAAGGCCATGGGATATGACCAGCCGCCCATGACAGGTTACTACCTCGGCGTCAATCCATAAAACCGATTCCAAACTTGAATTATAAATGTAGAATGTAGAATGATAAAGTATAAAGGATCTGCAGTAAAGAATCATCTAATAATAAATGTGGAAAAATCAGACATGAACTTTTTATCTTCAAATCTTCCAATCTACCAATCTTTTAATCTTCCCCAATTGCTCCCGCATCCAGGAACCGACAATAATCCGTTGAAATGGAAAGCCTGTTTGCTTATATTCCACTAGCCAGTGCAAAACCCGCTCTATTTGATATGAACGACTTTTCAAGCGTGCTGATTGCCGAAAACCTTTCCCATTAAAGAGGGGAACGATCTTCGAGGAAGGCGCAATCTCTCCGCAGAAATGGTTTATGGATTGGCGGCTGATCACCGCGCACAAGAAAGGGATTCCCATCATGCAATCGACCCGCGAACTTGGGGTTACGCAGAAAGCCGAATGGTTCGTGCTTCATCGCATTCGCTATGCCATGTCGAATCAATACAATTGGAAATTATTCATTGCCGGCATTGCGGTGTTTCTCGCGAATATGCGGTTGATCGCGCAAAATCCGATTATTCTCAACCAGTTCACCGCCGACCCTTCGGCAAGGGTTTTTGATGGCCGCGTTTACGTTTATCCTTCACACGATATTCCCGCCGGGGAAGGGCGGGGCCGAATCGGCTGGTTTTGCATGGAAGACTATCACGTTTTCTCCTCTTCAAACCTGACCGATTGGACGGACCACGGCGTCATCGTCAGTCAGGATAAGGTTCCCTGGGTTAATTCAAAATCATACGGTATGTGGGCTCCGGACTGCATTCACAGGAACGGAAAATACTATTTTTATTTTCCGGCTCCAGCCAGCGATGCCAACTACGGAAGGGGTTTTTCAATCGGGGTTGCCGTATCGGACAGGCCTTATGGACCTTTTGCCGTTCAGCCCGAACCCATTCAAAGGGCCCATGGCATTGATCCGAATCCATTTATTGACAAAGATGGACAGGCCTATTTATACTGGGCGATGGGCAAAATTTATGTGGCCAAGTTGAAAGAAAACCTGCTGGAACTTTCCACTGAACCGCAGCCGGTTCAAGGCTTACCTGAAAAGGGACTTAAAGAAGGCCCCTTTCTATTCGAGCGAAACGGTGTTTATTATATGACGTATCCGCACGTGCAGAATACGGTTGAAAGACTCGAATATGCGATGGGCGATAATCCCATGGGGCCTTTTCAGGCCAACGGAGTGATCATGGATGAATCTCCTGCGGGATGCTGGACCAACCAGCAGTCAATCATCGAATTCAACGGTCAATGGTATCTTTTCTATCATCAAAATGACTTGTCTCCGAAATTTGACAAAAACAGATCCGCGAGAATCGACAGCCTGTTTTTCAACGCAGACGGCGCCATCAAAAAAGTAATCCCCACATTGCGCGGTGTCGGGTCAACGGAAGCCTCCCATAAAATACAGGTAGACAGGTACAGTCTTAAAAGCGATGAAGGTGTATCAGTGGCTTTCATGGACACACTCAAACCATTTGAGGGCTGGAAGACGACGCTCAATACTGCAAACGCATGGGTGCGGTACAACAGTGTTGATTTCGGAAGTAATGAATTAAAATCAGTCTATGTAAGAGCGCAGTCGCGAACAGGATGTGTCCTGCAAATAAAATTAAATCATGCCGAAGGTCCCGTTATTGCCCAGGTTGAAATTCCTGAAAATACCAAATGGAAGACGAATAAAGCACTTTTAACCGGATTCAAATCAGGCGTCCAAAACCTGGTTGTAATGTTAAAAAATACCAGGACGGTTGAGATCGATTGGATCGGTTTTGAATAGGGCTTTTGCATTAATGGAATTTCAGGATGAAAGCAACATCCGGTCGTGAAACGGGACATCATGCATTGTTCGAAGGACCGGATGGAAAGTTGTGGAGTTCATGCCTTTACCTGATGGATGAAAAACGCCCTTATCCGCAATGTCCCGATATATCGGAAGAGC
>JBFZEN010000150.1:0-6245 GCA_041306805.1 bacterium | reverse complement strand
GTTCGCCTGGTCCGCGGCGGGTTCAGGCGAGAACACGGCGACGTACACGCCCACCATCGGCGTGCCGGGGGTGTACGAGGTGTTCGAATGGCACGGGCACCGAGGCAGCACGCCCGGAGCCTATTCGCAGGCAACGAACGCCAAGGTGCAGGTGCTGTTCAACAGCGCGGTCGACACCACGATTTACGTCGACCAGACGGCCGGTTACGGCCGGTGGAACAGCCTGGGGCTGTATTATTTTTCCAAGGGCAAGACGGGCCGGGTGGTGCTGAGCAACGCGGCCAACGCCAGCGTTCTGTCGGACGCCGTTCAATTCGTATACAGGCGTTCAAGCTGGGAAGCCGACCTCACGGCCCCCGGTTCGCCCCAGAACGTTAAAGTGACGACAGTCCATTGACTTTGACAAGGGTTTTTCATATCTTGTAAGCCGGTTCCCGCCAGAGCGGGACATTCTGCTTTTCAGAGTGGAGCAAACCCAGGTCTCCTTTTTCTTCCACCGAAGGAGACCTTTTTTCGAGCCAAAGCGGGATCCTGAAACTTCACCGCGGACAAGACACGGAACGGGAATGGCTGTTTAAAATCCGCGGTGTTCCGAAACGGTTTTCAAGACGCATGGGCCTGGAATCATGCGAATCGAGGAGAAGAGCGTGAGGATACTGGGTATTTTTGACGACCATAATTGCGGCTGCGCCGTCATCGAAGACGGACGCATTCTGGCCGCCATCGAAGAGGAAAGGCTGTCGCGCATCAAGTTCCACAACGGAACCACCCAGGACGGTCCCCCTTACCGCAGCCTGGCGGCCGTACTCGAGATGACCCGCTCGGACCGGTCCAACATCGACTGCGTGGCCATCGCCATCCAGCCTCCCGGCGAGCTGTTGAAGCTGGTTCTCGACGACCTGTTCAAAGCCCAGCGCGTCGACCGGTGGATCTATTACTCCTTTTTCAGCAAGTCCATCCGATGGGACAAATACTTTCTCTTCTACGCCTGGTGGTATAACTGGAGCCGCATACGCCAGGTCAAGATCCTGCTCAGCCGGTACGGCCTCGCCGGACTGCCCGTGGAGCTGGTGGACCACCACCTGGCCCATGCCGCGTCGGCCTATTACACCTCGGGTAAACGGAGCGCCTTCATCGCCACGCTGGACGGCCAGGGCGACGGGCTCAGCGGCACGATATACCACGGCGAGAACGGCACGCTGACGAAGGTCGGCGATGTTTCAAGCTACCACAGCATAGGACTGTTCTACAATTTCATCACGTGGATGCTCGGGTACAAACCGAACCGGCACGAGGGCAAGATCACGGGACTGGCGGCCTTCGGAGATCCCGCGCATACGCGCGAGGCGTACAAGAAACTCTTCACCATGAACGGGCCCGAGTTCAATTACGAGCTGGCGAAAAAGGTCTTTCAACACGCGTACCCGCACCGCAGCAATTATCCGAAACTGCTCACGGCGGCCAACGGCGTTTTGGACGGGTATTCGCCCGCCGACGTGGCGGCCGGCGTGCAGGTGTTGAGCGAGGAATGCACGCGGACCTGGGTGTCGCATTACCTGAAGCAGTACCTGGCGCAGAGGGGCGGCGAGGCCGATGTGTGCATGGCCGGAGGCGTTTTCGCGAATGTGAAGATCAACCAGCGTGTCGCCGAAACGGAGGGCGTGCGGTCGGTGTACATTTTCCCCGCCATGATGGACGGGGGGCTTTGCGTGGGCGCGGCTTTGGCCGCGTACTACAGGCGCCGGCCCGAAGCCAAAGCCGGGGCGCATCATATGCGCCTGAAGCACGTGTACCTGGGCCCGTCGTATTCGGACAGGCAAATCGAGGACAGCCTGAAGGCTTCCGGCCTGAAGTACAGGCACTTCAACGACATCGAGGAAGAGATTGGCACTTTACTGGCGAAGGAGCGCGTCGTCGCGCGCTTCAACGGGCCCATGGAATACGGCCCGAGGGCCCTGGGCAACCGGTCCATTCTGTACACGCCCACGGACCCCACGGTCAACGACTGGCTGAACGAAAAGCTCAAGAGGACGGAATTCATGCCCTTCGCGCCGTCGTCCCTTTTCGAGGACGCCAGAAATCTGTACCAGGGGATAGATCAGAACACCTTTCCGGCCGAGTTCATGACGATCACATTCGACTGCACGCCGCGCATGCGAAAGTCGTGCCCCGCCACGGTGCACGTGGACGGCACGGCGCGGCCGCAGCTGGTGACGAAAGAGATCAACGAAAGCTATTACCGCATCCTGAAGAGCTACCGGAGAAGGTCCGGACTGTCCACTTTCATCAACACGAGCTTCAACATGCACGAGGAACCGATCGTGTGCTCGCCGGACGACGCCATCCGCGCGTTCAAGCTGGGGCATCTCGACACCATGGCCATGTCGAACTTCATGGTGTATCAGCAGGGAGTGGAGAAATAAGCAGGATCCTGGATGCCAGATTAAAGATTGGAAGATTGTAAGATTGGAAGATTGGAAGATTAAAGATTGGATGAAGGGGAATCCGATGCCCCGATCCCCCAGTCCCGAACCACGATCATTGATCTCAGGCCTATGGTCCTTAAGGACATGCGGCCTTCGATCAATGACCTCCGGCCTGCGGTTCTAAATGCCCTTCGGTCCGCTTCGCTGGGACCTTCGGTCCTAAATGACCTACGGCCTACGGTCCCCGAATCCCGCGTCGGGCGCAGGCGTCATTTGAACCTGCCGTATCTGGACACCTTGCCGTCCGGCATGGTCAGAACAAGTTCCCCCTTTGCGAACGACACTTTTTCCACGATGGGGCCTGTCAAAGGCCCAAGACCGCCCAATGCAAATTTGATCCGGTTTTCGTCGATGAATGCATAACTGCCTTCGAGGCTCGTCTTTTCATCCGCGATGCGGACGGCGCCGGTCTTGAAGAATTCCATCGTCTCCGTACCTCCGATTTCCTTCCATTTGCCTATGATCCTGTTCTCAGGCTTTGAGGAACAGGACGACAGCATGGCGATGATCCAAACGATGCTGAACCACATGATCACCCGGTGAAGACCTGCCTGGATTTTTTCCATGTTGTGCTCCTGAATGTGGATCCGGATCGCGCAAGGCGGATCACTCCTGCTTCCGCGTTCCGTTCCGCGCCAATTCAAAGGAAACCTGAACCTGTTCCCGCGTGTTCCGCCGATAAAGCGGCATTTCCAGAATCGGGCCGGCCAGGCCCGGCTGTCATTGCACCGCTTTCACGCCCGTTTCAAATATGCACAGTCCGTCCCTCGACCCCAGCCATGAATAGATGGCGCGCTCGGGGTGGGGCATGAGGCCCAGAACGGTCCCCGTGGGATCGCATATGCCGGCGCATCCCAGGGGCGATCCGTTCGGATTGTCCGGATACGCCATCGTTCCCTCCATGGCGCCGTAACGGAAAACGGTCTGCGAGCCGTCCCTTTTTTCAGGCATGATGAGGCGCCCTTCGCCGTGGCCGACGGGCACGGTCAGGGCTTTTCCCTCCAGCCCTTTCGTCCACACGCAACCGGTATTCTGGACGTACAGGGTCACCCACCGGCTTTCGAAGACGGACGAACGGTTTCTGTCGACGACGGCCGACGGCTTGCCCAGCTCGCCGTCCCCGGGAAGCAGGCCCGTGTTCACCAGCACTTGAAATCCGTTGCAGATGCCGATGATGGGAATGCGTTTTTGCCTCACCTCGTCGAGCTGATGCTTCAGCCGGTACACGAGATCGAGCGCCTCGATGCGGCCGGCCGCCATGTGGTCCCCGAAAGAAAACCCGCCGGGGAGGGCCAGCAGGTCGCAGTCGGACAGTTTTTTCTTCCCGCGGATGAGATCGTCGGTGAGATTGCAGACCTCCGCGTCGGCGCCGGCCAGCCGGAAGGCATCCACGGTTTCGAAGTGGCAGTTGGTGCCCGGCGCGTACAATACCTTCACTCTGGGTTTAGTCACAGCGCCACCTCCCGGAAGGGCTTTTTCCATTCCCCGATCAGGCCTTCCATTCCGGCGGCCACGGTCAATTTTCCCATTTGAATCGACAGGTCGGGAGCTTCCGTGACGCGGCCCAGGGGCAAGGCATGAAGCGTCCGTGCCATGGCGTCTGCCCCGCCTTCGGCCGCTTCGACGAGAACGCAACCGGCGCTTTCTCCGAAAAGCGCGGTTTCGAAACCTTTCGTTTTTTTCTCCAGCAAATCCAGCTCAATGCTGCATCCCAGGCCGCTTCCCATGGCCATTTCAAAGAGGCGCTTGAAGATGCCGCCTTCCGCCACGGCCGATGCGGAAAGGATTTCCCCCCCGTTCTGAAAATTCTTCAAGGCCTTCCATGCGGCCATCGTCCGTTTCACATCCGGGTCGGGCAGGGCTTTTCCCCTTTGACCGTGACAATCGAGGAACACCGATCCCCCCAGGGTGTCCGCCGGCTGCCCTACGAGCAGCAACCGGCTGCCGGCCGCTTTGAACGGTTTAAACACGGCTTTCGTCACATCGGGCATTCTGCCCAGAGCGAGTACGCACAGGGTTTCGGGCACGTCCATCCTGAAGCCGTTTTCGCCCGTGAAGGTGCCGCTCGAACTGTCCTTGCCGCTGATGAAGGGCGTTCCCAGTTCAATGGAAAGGCGCGCCGCCGCGCGCACCATGTCCAACAGCTCGTGCGCGGTTTCAGGGTTGATGCGCGGCGTGTAAAAATTGTCACAGAGAACGATATCCTTCAAATCGACGCCCGCAGCGGCCAGCTTGGATACGGACTCGATAACCATGAGCTTGACCATGCCGGCGGGGTCCAGGTCTCCGTACAGCGGATTGAAAGCGACGGATGCGGCCACGCCGTAGGGCTTTCCCCTGAGCGGGGACGAGATCCAGACGTCGTTCGGCATGAGTCCGTTTTTGCCGCCGCAGGGTCCGGCTACGGTGATGCCCTGCACCGTGGAATCGAATTGCGCTCCGGCCGGGCTCTGATCACACAGGTTGAGGTGCGAGAGCATCGAATGGAATGCGCGCCTCCAGTCGTCCGCCGTCTTCAAAAGGGGAGGCGATTCGGGCCGCGCCGCGTGCCGCGGTTTTACGGTCCGGGTTTTCGGAATGGGGCAGCTCCCGCGCAGTTCCGTGAAATCGAGGTCGACCACCATGCCCCGCATGTCCGGCGGGTCCGGCCCCGGCAATACGCCCGGCCGGTATACCACCTGACAGCGCCCGCTTTCCGTGAAACGCCCCACCGCCGACGCGGGTACTTCGAATCGTTCCAGTATGCGGGCCGCCTCGTCCCATTTTTGGGGCGGAACGGCAAGCAGCATCCGTTCCTGGCTTTCCGAGATCCAGATTTCCCACGGCCGCATGCCCTCGGTTTTGAGCGGAACCAGTGCGAGGTTGATCCACACGCCCGTGCCGGAGCCCATTTCGCCGGCCGCCGACGACAGGCCGGCCGCGCCCAAATCCGTCACGGCGCGCAGGCAGTCCGAGTCGCGAAGCACGGGTATGGCTTCCATGAATTTCCGCTCTTCGATGGGATGTCCGATCTGGACATGGGCCGCGTCGACCACGGCGGTTTTGTCCGTCATGGAAGACGAGCTGACCGTGGCGCCGTGAAGACCGTCCCTTCCGGTGCGCCCGCCGATCAGCACGGCCAGGTCTCCGGGTTTCGGGCTTCCCTTGGCCGAACGGCCGCGCGGTATGAGGCCGATGGAATGTCCAAGGGCGAAGCACTTGCCCGCGTAACCCGGGTGGAAACGGTACACGGGGAACATCATGGGAATGCCCATGGGATTGACGTAATCGGCCGTTCCGCGCACGGCCTGAAGCAGAAGGGTCTTGGGGTGCAGGGCGCCCCTGGGAACGGCGCTCCAGCCGGCGCGCGGATCGCCCAGCCCCATCACCGTGCTGCCTCCGATGGGCCAGGCGCCCTGGCCGCAGCCGAGCGTGTCGCGAATGACGCCCCCGTGTTTGGTCATGATGCCGCCGTAAGGGCTCACCGCGGTCGGTGAGTTGTGGGTCTCGCCCTTCACGGTGACGGCCCAGCCTTCATAGAAATCCATTACCCCGGCGTTGTCTTCGAAAGAAGAAAGTACCAGGGGGTGGGCGATTTTCCGGGTGGCCTCCATGAGCATCGAAAGCAGGCCGAGGCTTTTCCACGTGGTATGGAAGCAGTGGTCCGACCAGGTTTGCGCGAACATTTCGAGCTCCGCGTCGCTCAGGTCGCGCCCCATGCGGCCGGCGATTTTTTGCAGGGCGAGCATCTGGCGTTCATCGAGAAACAGTCGCCGATTT
>JBFZEN010000149.1:0-11001 GCA_041306805.1 bacterium | reverse complement strand
GCTCTTCCGATCTGGAACGAGACGGCATCCATCCCAACAACGCGGGGTACGCTCTCATGGCGGACATTGCGCGAAACGCGATCCTGAACAGCCCGTCCACGCGTTTTGAATATTTCACTGTTTCGCCCGGCAGGGTGAAAATCGTTATCTTCGACGTCAAGGGGCGTACCGTCCGCGTTCTGGCCGACGCAATGCACAACGCGGGGAGCCGCGGGGTCGTCTGGGATGGGAAGCCGGATCGCGGGATGGCCGCGGAGACGGGCGAGTACTTCGCACGAATGGAAGCGGAGGGATTTGCGGCATGCGGAAAAATGCATGAGATTCTCTTTGAGAAACCGAATCGCAAAATATTCTTCTTGACCTTCGACAGGCTGTTGTACGGGTTTCCTTGATGGATGTTTTTAACGCAGCCGCCAGGACTGCAGAAATAATAACCCCGTCCAATCGGCCGAAACGATGCAGGAAGAAAATGCGAAGTTCGGAGAGACCGTGGCTCAAAACAGGGGTTCTTATTTTAGTGTGTTTCAAGATCTTGATCCGGCGAAGGAATGGTTGCATCAAGGCGATAAAGCAAAATGAGACTTAAAAAAACCATTTCATATGTTATCTTCGGGCTGCTTTTTATCATTTTCACCGTGAGATCATCTTATACCGCGTTGAACAACAAAAGGAATACACCGATTGCCTTACCCACAGGCGGCAAAAAAACCGATGTCCATGTCATAAGAATAATCGACGGCGATTCATTTGTTGTTCGATATGATCATACCCGGGTCCATGTCAGATTGGCAGGAATAGACGCTCCTGAAATGAATCAGAGTTATGGTCCGGAATCCAAAAAATACCTGGCCAATTTGATATTGAGAAAGACCATTCTTCTTCTGATGCAGAAAAAGGATAAATACGGAAGAATATTATGTGATGCATATATTGAAGGTATCTTTATCAACGGCCATTTGGTCAAAAACGGATATGCATGGGCGTATCGACCCAATCATCGTTCAATTTATAAAAGTCAGACGGATGCCCGGAAGAAAAAATTGGGATTGTGGAATGAAAAGAATCCCCAATCGCCATGGGCATGGCGAAAAGAGAATTGAATATCCGGGTTGTTATTCCGATGAAATGACCGATTCAGCGCCCTGATGGAAATCATCTATTGATTTTGGGAATTTGATTATGATTTCGATTGCACCGGATTCACCTGTAAAATTGTGCTTGTCCACAGCAGGCTTAAGAACGGCAGGAGGCAGGAGCCTGAATCGGCATGAAAAAAGACATTGCTTGATACCGAGGCGGAGCGTCGCATGAGCATTGACATACACACCCTGGTGGCCGTTTTGGGCGTCACCCATCTCATCCAGGCGGTCGTATTCATATACCAATACAAGTTCAACAGGGTATACCGCGGAATAGGGTGGTGGCTGTTGTGGAGTATTTCCGAAATAGCCGGTTTCGTGTTCATTTTACTGCGCGACATCCCGTCCATTCACCCGGCCGCCGTTTTCGCCCAAAATACGCTGATTGTTTTAGGCACCCTGTTTCTTTACATCGGCGTGATGCGTTTTCTCGACAGGAAAGAGAACCGCCGGTTCATTTTCATTCTGTTTGCCGTTTTTGTGGCGGCCCACGCCTGGTTTCTGTTCGTGAGGGACGATTACGATACCCGGGGGGTGATCATCAGTCTTGCCCTGGCGGCCGTTTCTTTCTTCACCGCCTGGAGCCTTCTTGTCAACCGGATGCCGTCCATCGCCGCGTCCGCGGCCTTCAATTCCGCGCTATTCATCGTTCACGGCTGCATTTTCGGCTACCGCGCCGTGATGATACTCGGGGGCGAGCCGGCCGGCCTGTTCTTCGCCGCCACACCGTTCAATATGCTTCCTTTCATCGACGCGCTTGTCGTCGGTCTGCTGTGGACGTTCGGATTGGTCATCATGGTCAACCAGCGTCTGACCGCGGAACTGGCGGAAGCCAAGGAGCACTTCGAGGAAATATTCGACACAAGCCCCGACGGGGCGCTCATCACCAGCGCGGGCGACGGGCAGATCACCGAAGTCAACCGGGCGTTCTTCGGAATGATGGGTTATACGAACACGGAATCGGTCGGGAAAACGAGTCTCGACATCCGGTTGTGGAAAAATTCGGAAGAACGCCGGAAATTCGTACGTGAACTCGACGAAAAGGGCATGGTCGAGAATTTCGAGACTGTTTTCGTCCGCAAGGACGGCAGCGAACGTTTCGGGCTGGTTTCGGCGAAGAAAATCACATTGCACGGGAAGCCGCACATCATCAGCGTCACTCGCGACATCACCGAGCGCAGGAAAGCGGAGGAAGAATTAAAACTGCTTCTGAAGGAAAAAGAGATTCTCGTCAGGGAAGTTCATCACCGGGTGAAAAATAATTTCGCCGTCGTCACGAGCCTGCTCAGCCTTCAATCGCGGCAGATCGAAGACCAGCGCATCCGCGACGTGCTCGACAAGAGCCGGGACCGGATCCGATCGATGTCGCTCATCCACGAAAGGCTGTACCAGTCCAAGAACCTCACCCATATCAACCTTTCGGAATACATACGGTCGTTGGCGAATGATTTGCACCGCTCCTACGGCGCCGATGCATCGAACGTGACCCTGTCCGTCAAGACGGACGATGTGGCCATCAAGCTGGACCAGGCCATTCCCTGCGGGCTGGTTTTAAACGAGCTGATCTCGAATGCGCTGAAATACGCATTTCCCCACGGCTTTAAAGGCAAGGGGCTGATTGAGGTGACGTTGAGCCGGAAGGATGGAAACAAGGTCGAACTGTCCGTTAAGGACAACGGGGTGGGATTGCCGGAGAATTTCGGCGCAAAAAAAGCCGAATCGCTGGGAATGAAAATAGTCACCATGCTGGCGGAAGACCAGATTGGGGGGACACTCGACATTGTCAGGAAAAAAGGGACGGAATTCGTCGTCCGCTTCCACCTGTCCGATTGACCGCTACGGCACCGTTTGATCGGCGGGCCCATGAAGGGGGCCTGCAGGGAGGCCTTTTCCCGCAAGCCAGGCATCGAGCACACGGTCTAACCAGCGGTTGCCGGCCTTGGGCGTGAAAACCGGCGCCGATGAGCAACTCGTGCCGCTTCTGAATGAAAGGACCGTCCGGCAGTTCATCGCCGAAGGTCTCGGCCAGGGGCCGGACGCTATCGACGGTAGCCTCGGGGTGGAATTGAAGGGCCAAGACGTTGTCTCCGAAAAAAAAGCCCTGGCAGGCGGAGGCATCGCTTTCCGCAAACGGCACGGCGCCCCGGGGCAGGTCGAATGCGTCGTTGTGCCAGTGAAAAGCGGTGAATGATTCCTTCGTTTCCGCGAATAAAGGCGCTTTTCGCGCTTCGGGCAGAAGACGGACCGGAAACCAGCCGATTTCCATGTGGGTATTCGGGAAAACACGGGCATCCAGCGCTTCCGCCAGCAGCTGCGCTCCAAGGCATATTCCGAGAATTCGTTTTTTCGAATCCACGGCCTTGCGGATGAAGATTTTCTCATGGGCAAGCCAGGGATAGACGTCCGTATCATGCACGCCCATGGCCCCGCCCATGATCCAGAGAAAATCAAAAGAGTCCAACGGCGGGAAATGCGCGTTTTCATAGACGCGTATCCGCTCCACGGAATGCTTACGGTCGCCGGCCCAAACCGATAAATGGGCCGGATCCTCGAATTCCTCATGCTGAATGGCTGCGATGCGCATCGATCCTTATCCTGAATATTCCGTCTTCCGCGCGGAGATCAATGAATTCGTATTTATCCGGTCCTCCACGCCGGTCATTCCCTGATCATGATCAAAAGCATTTTGCTGTCCACAGGCGACAGGAGCGCGTGGGGGTGATCGGCCGGCATGACCAAAGCCTGCCCTTTTTCCACGGTCCGTTTCTTCCCGTCAATGGTGATTTCCATTCGGCCGTCGAGAATCAGAACGAAGGCGTCGAAAGGCGCCTTGTGCTCGCTGAGTCCCTGGCCCGAGCCGAAGGCGAACAGCGTGATGGTCCCGCTCTTTCTGTCGGCGAAGGTGCGGCTGACGACGGCGTTCGGCTGGCAGGCCAATGAGGCGGCCAGTCCGAACGGATTGTCCAACGGCGCGTTTGATGCGTTTTTTGACATGGCGTGACTCCTTTTGATAAGAACGAGACACGGAACACGATGAACGTATTTCGAACTCAGGCCCAGTTTTCCTGCAATACCTCCCCCTGAAGGCTCAGCACGACGGCCTTGATGGGAATTTTGCGTTTGGCCTGTTCCGCCGCCTGTTTGGCCAGCTTGAGCAATCCGCTGCAGCAGGGTACCTGCATGACCAGCACGGTCAGGGTGTTGATAATGGCGTTTTCGATGAGGGCCTGCACCTTGGCCAGGTAGACGTCCTGTCCTTCGTCCAGCTTGGGGCAGGCGATGATCAGGGCTTTCCCCTTTAAAAAACGGGAATGGAAATTTCCTGCTGAAAAAGCCGAGCAGTCCGCCGCGAGCAGCACGTCCGCTCCCCGGTACTGCTGCGACATGGGTGATATCAGGTGCAGCTGGATGGGCCAGTGTGCCAGCTCCGACGGAGCGTCCGGAGCCTGGGATGTGGCCTGTTTTCTGTTTTCAAAAGACATGGAACGCGAGCCGGGGCAGCCCTGATGCCCGGCTGAAGGGCGCCCGTCCTCTCCGTTCCAGCCGGGCAAAGCGACGCCTTTTTCCTTCAGAAAAGCCATGGCTTCTTTAAGGTAACCCATTTCATGATGCTCCTTCAAGTGGCGGAGGTGGGCCTTGACGGTATTGGGCCCCTGCCGGATGATGTTTTCCATGACCTTGCGCTCGTCGTAGGGCCCGGCCTCTCGTTCCTCAACGGCGATGGCCCCTTCCGGGCAATGACCCAGGCAGGCGCCAAGACCGTCGCAGAACAGATCGCTGATCAGGCGCGCCTTTCCGTCTATCATCTGAATGGCTCCTTCGGGGCAGTTGGGTATGCAGAGACCGCAGCCGTTGCACTTTTCCTTGTCGATACTGATGATTTTTCGTCTCATCCGGTATCCCTTTCTATTGTCACACCCTCACCCGATCTCCCCCTCAAGGGAGATGAGATGTCTCAACAGGCCCCCGACCAGGCGGGACATTTGTATATGATTGATTTCCGGTTTATAATTTAACGATAGACCCGATCATTTTCCTTGATCCGGATCAAGAAATGCTTATTTTTATATTCGGGGTTCCGGGTTTCAGGTCCGGAGAGAAACAGCCGGCAGCAGGCACCGGGCGGGAGGCAAGGGGGAATCCGGGGGGATATTTTCGATGTCAGATCGAAGATCTCAGATTTTCGGCTGAGATTCGACATCCTATCTGACTTCTGAAATCTTTTGAAAGGGATTTTCATATGGCGGAAGAATCCGTTTTCAGGATCATCGAGAAAAATGATTACTTCCGCGGCCTGAGCCGCGAGAACAAGGCGCTTCTTGCCGAAATCGCCGTTCCCAGACGCCTCAAAAAAAAGGAAACGGTTTTCATGCAGGGAGACCGGGGGCACGCGCTGTATCTCTGCGCGGAAGGGGCGGTTCAGCTGTTCAAGACGTCGCAGAGCGGGCAGGACGCGGTGATCAAGGTCATCGGTCCGGGAGAGGTGTTCGGCGAGGTCGTTCTGTTCGAAAAAGACGGCTATCCCGTCTCCGCGACGGCCCTGGAAAACGCGCTGGTGTACCTGCTGCCGAAGATCCAGTTTCACTGTCTGCTCGAAAACGGCGAATTCAGGAACGATTTCATTTCCATCCTGATGCAGAAAATGCGCTACCTGGCCGAGCGCATCCAGTATCTCACGGTGCACGACGTCGAAGACCGCTTCTGGAAATTTCTGAAAGAGCATTACGGCGGAAAGGACTCGTTCATCGTCCCTTTCTCAAAGAAGGACATGGCGGCAGCCATCGGAACCACACCCGAAACGTTCTCGCGCCTCATTCTCAGGCTCAAGAACGAAAGAAGAATCGAATGGGAGGGGAAGAGGGTCACCATAAAGAATTGAAGTCTGAGGTTGGCAGTTATTTTAAATTTCAAGTTGCAGGTTACAAATTTCAAGTTCTGGATTCATTGGTTGAGACAGGTCGCTGATGGTCGGCAGTCAAATTCAAGGCAGTTGTTATAGTCACAGATTTAAAGTCCTGAGATATCTCCGCAGCCTTTTGTAATTTCTAATTTTAATCACTGCACTACCAACTTTAAAATAGAGATGCCCGGAAACCATTTTTTATTGGTATTGAATAACCTGAAACCTGTAACTGCCGACTTTAAAAAACCCTTGATTTTTTCCCCGGCATGCATTAAATTAGCCATGTCTAACAAAATTAGTCTCAACTAACAAGGCGGCCTCTCGTGCTGAGCCTGTCGAGCCATATGGAAGACTATCTGGAATCCATCCACGTGCTGGGGATGGAACAGGGAAACGTCCGCGTGAAGGACATCGCGGAGAGGCTCAACATATCGCGGGCCAGCGTTTCGGTGGCCATGAACCACCTTGAAAAGCAGGGGCTGGTGCTGCATCCGCGGTACGACCTCGTGCGGCTGACCGAAGCGGGGGCGGGCCTCGCGACGGCGGTCTACGAGAGGCACAAGACCCTGCGCACGTTTTTAAAGGAAGTGCTCGGGCTCAGGGAAGACGTGGCCGAGAAGGACGCCTGCCGGATCGAACACCATATCGGGCCTGAGACGTTCAGAAGCATCAAACGGTTCATGTCGCGGCGCTCCCCCCGGAAAAGAAACGGCTCCACGAAAGGGCCCGGATGAAAAAAACGGAATATGAAACGGTTCAGGCGAGCCTCGACGCCGTGGAGGCGAAACAGGACATGGTGGTGGCCGAAATTCGGGGAGGATGGGGCATACGCCAGCGGCTGAACCAGATGGGCATCCATGTGGGCGATGTCATACAAATCAGGCGGTGCTGCTCCATGGGCGGACCCATTCTGGTGAGAATCCACGGGACGGAAATCGCACTGGGACGGGGCATGGCCAGGCGCATTCAGGTCATCCCGGCCGGGGGTGAAGCGTGATGACCGCTGAAAGGGGAAAAGCGGGTCCTTTCCGCATCGTCCTGGTGGGACAGCCCAATTGCGGAAAAAGCACGCTGTTCAACGAGGTGGCCGGCTACAAGTCCATCACGTCCAATTTCGCCGGGGCGACCGTGTCTTTCACGTCGGGAAAGGTGCGCATCCTGAACCGGGTGGTCGAGGTGATCGACCTGCCCGGCGTCTACTCGCTGACGTCGCTTGATCCCTCAAGCCGGGAAACCCAGAGGTACCTGCTCGACATGACCGCCGACGTCATCGTCAACGTGGTCGATGCGTCGATTCTGGAGCGCAGCCTGGAATTGACGCTGCAGCTGCTCGACCTCGAGATACCGCTCGTGGTCTGCCTGAACATGATGGACGAGGCGAAGCGCAAGGGAATTGAAATCGACATTCAGGCGCTCTCCCGGAAGCTGGGCGTTCCCGTGGTCGCGGCCGTCGCTTCACGCGGGCGCGGTATCAGGGAAGTGTTCGGGGCCGCGCTGGCATCGGGCCGCCAGAAACGCACGGGGCGGCATCTTTCGGGAAGCCGCGACGTCGAAACGGTCATCTCGGACCTGGCGGCCAGGCTCAGGGCCAGAAAGGACCCGGCCGTCCCCTTTTCATCGCACCTGCTGGCCACCAAATTGCTCGAACGGGATCCCTTCTTCGAAAAACGCGTGCTTTCCGCTTTTCCCGATTTCGAAAAAACGATGCGCGCATCCCAGGAAGCGCTGGCCCGGAGCCACGGGCGCAGTTCCGACATGGTCATCGCGGCCGAAAGGCACGCCCTGTCGATGTCGCTTTTTGAAAGCGTATCGAAGGTGACCCGACCCCGCCCGGACTGGCGCGACCGTCTGGACGACGTGCTCATGCACAATTTCTGGGGATACGTTTCCCTTCTGGCCATCCTGTTTTCCTTTTACGTCGCCGTGTTCAGGGCCGGCAGCGCCGTCGAGAAACCGCTTCTGGAATGGTTCGCGTCCATCGGCAAGAACGTGTACGGCGCTCTTCCGCTCGATTCGCTTCAGTGGCACGCGGTGAAGGGCGTGGTCGACGGCATCGGGGGTGGCGTGGCCATCGTGCTGCCCTACCTTCTGCCTTTCCTGCTGGGCCTTTCCGTCATGGAAGACGCGGGCTACCTGCCGCGTGTGGCGTTTCTCATGGACTCATTCATGCACCGCATCGGCCTGCACGGCACGGCCGTCATTCCGGCCGTGCTGGGTTACGGATGCAACGTGCCGGCCGTCATGGCCGTACGCACGCTCAATTCGCCGCGCGACCGGTTCATCGCCTCGCTGGTGGCCACGCTCGTTCCATGCTCGGCCCGCATGACCGTGGTTTTCGGCATCGTGGGGTGGGCCATCGGGGGAACAGCCGCATGCGCCATTTACCTGCTCAACCTGGTTGTCATCGCCGCATCGGGGGCGGTGCTGTCGCGTCTGCTGCCCGAGGCCACACCCGGCATGATGCTCGAAATACCCGCGTACCAGATTCCGCGGCTGAAGATCGTTTTGAGCAAGACGTGGCTGCGCATGAAGGAATTCATCGTCATCGCCTGGCCGCTTCTGATCGCGGGCAGCATCGTGATGACCGTATCGGACCACTTCAGGCTGACGCCCTGGTTCAACCTGTTCACGAAGCCCGTCACGTGGCTGCTCGGATTGCCCGATGCCGTGGGCGTGACTCTGATGTTCGGGGTTTTAAGGAAAGAGCTGTCGATGCTGATGCTGCAGCAGGCGCTCGGAACGGCCGACCTCGCGGCGGTCCTGACCCGGAGCCAGATGCTTGTGTTCACCGTGTTCGTCGTGTTCTACGTGCCCTGCGTCGCCACGGTGGGGGTTCTGATCAAACAGATCCGTTCGCGAAAAACGGCGCTCATCGTGCTGTATACGTTCTTCCTGGCGCTTGTGCTGGGCCTTCTGACCAGGGTGTTCGCGTTTTTGATGTGGCATTAAGAAAAGGATGCCCCGATGAAACAGGTCCGCTGGTTCGACCGGCTTGACGGCGGTTCGGTGCTCTGCCGCACCTGCGCGCACGGCTGCCGGATCGGGCCGGGAAAGCGCGGCGTCTGCGGCGTCATGGAAAACCGCGGCGGAATTTTATACAGCCTGGTGTACGGAAAGCCCGCGGCCGTACACGATGATCCGATAGAGAAAAAGCCTCTCTTCCATTTTCTGCCGGGAACGACGAGCCTGTCCATGGCCACGGCGGGCTGCAACATGCGCTGCCGGAACTGCCAGAATGCGGACCTTTCGCAGATGCCCAGGGAGCAGGGTCCAATTTACGGCGAATCCGTTCTTCCCGGAGAACTGGTTGAAATGGCGAAGAAACTGCAGTGCCGTTCGATGTCTTACACCTATACCGAACCTTCCGTTTTCTGGGATTACGCCTTCGACACGGCTGCCGCCGCGAAAAAAGACGGATTGAAAAATGTATTCGTCACCAACGGGTATTTTTCGAGGGAATCGCTTGACGCCGTCATACCGGTCATGGACGCGGCGAATGTGGACCTGAAGTCGTTCAGGGAAGAGACCTACACGAAAGTCTGCGGCGCGACGTTGCGTCCCGTGCTGGAAGCCATCGAGACCATGGTCCGGCGCGGTGTATGGGTGGAGATCACGACCTTGCTCATCCCCGGGCTGAACGATTCGGAGGAAGAATTGAAAGACATCGCCCGTTTCATACTCGGTCTCGGGCCGGACCTGCCCTGGCATATCAGCCGTTTTTATCCGGCCTACCGCATGCAGGACAGGCTGCCCACCACCACCGGAGCCGTTAAAAAAGCGCGGACCATTGGCCTTGAAGCAGGGCTCCATTTTGTGTATTCGGGAAACGCGCCCGGCGATGAAGGCGAAAACACCTTCTGCTGGAAATGCGGCCGCCTGCTTGTGGCAAGAATCGGTTTTCACGTGTCCAGGAACGATGTGCCGAACGGGCGATGTCCCCAATGCGGAACGGAAATGGCGGGGGTTTGGAAATAGGGTGCGAAGGGAGTTCTGAGTTCAGAGTTGAAAAATGGTCATGGGTTATGGGTGATCGGTAATAGGTATATTGGTTCTGGATTCCAGGAAAAACAAAACCAAATACTTCAGAACCCCGAACTCAGAACTCAGAACTCAGAACTCAGAACTCAGAACTCAGAACTCAGAATATCATGTCTCGTTTACTGGCATTTTTCAATTCATACACCCAATCAAGCGGAGGAAGGCATCATGGATGAATTTGGAGGTCGTCGGCGGTTTTCAAAGACCGGACTGTTCTTCGTCGGCTTTTTTTCAGGCGTGCTGGCGGCTGCGCTGGTTCTCGCGGTTCTGGCGGGATACGCGTTCAGGCATCCCCAGGCCGTTCTGATCAAGGCGGGCCACATCGGCATGAAACGTGTGGTTGAAAAGGCCGTCGATTCGGCGCCGAAAGAATATATCGGAGAAAAACAGGTTGAAATCGCGGCTACGGCGCAGAAATTCGCGCAGGCCTTCTCGGAAAACAAACTGGCCCCGGCCGACGTACAACTGCTGGCGGCGAATTTTATGGGTATGATGGCCGACCAGCAGATCACGAAAGATGAAATTGATTCGATGCTGGCGATGATGAACCAGTTTACCCAATAATAAAATGGGACATGGATGCTGGCATATTGGACGCAGATGAAGCGGAACCCGCCGGCGCGGGACAGGTTTCGCACGGATAAAATGGTTGTTGGAATAAAAGAGAAAAGAGGGTCTTGAATTTGGTTTTTATTATCCGTGAAAATCATACGTTCCCGTTTTTGTCCGCGTTCCATTCCAATAAAAAAAGGAGGAAACGGCTATGAAGCTGCTGAACTGGCCGAACCGCGTGACGCTGATACGAATCGGGCTTCTGTTCGTGCTCGTTTTTCTGGTTTACCGCCAGAGCGTCTGGGCGCGGTTTCTGGCGGCGGGGCTCGCCGTGCTGGTCATCGTCATGGACTGGCTCGACGGCTACCT
>JBFZEN010000148.1:0-10693 GCA_041306805.1 bacterium | reverse complement strand
GGCTTTCGATGCTGGGCGCATTCATTTTTCAGATGCCCTCATCTTTGGCCGGCAGGCTTCGGGGGAAAAAACGCGGCGGATACGCGGGAGCCATGCTTACCGGAATGGTGGCCGGTGTCGTGGTTTCGCCATGCATCAGCCCGCTTCTTGTCGTGATATTGGCCTGGGTGGCTAAAAGCGGTAACGCCTTCCTGGGATTCGGCATGCTTTTTTGCTTTGCGCTCGGACTGGGAGTGCTGTTCGTTCTGATAGGAACGTTTTCGGGGATTCTTAAAAATCTGCCCAGGGCCGGAGGCTGGACCGAACACATTGAAAGGGCCTTCGGCGTTCTTCTCGTCGGGTTCTCCATTTTCTTTATAAGGAACATCGCCGGTCCGGCGGTTTACCGCA
Source organism: bacterium (assembly GCA_041306805.1). Classification (GTDB taxonomy): domain Bacteria; phylum Zhuqueibacterota; class QNDG01; order QNDG01; family DTFT01; genus JBFZEN01. The sequence goes on along the minus strand of JBFZEN010000148.1, from coordinate 10,303 downwards.
TGCTCTGGGCTCTTTTCCTGATGTTTTTCGGCGTTTTTGCCGGCGGAATGAGTGTTCTGCCGCTTGATGCGAACAGGAAAAACAAGTCATCAAAAGCCATTGGAATGCTGGCCATTATCATCAGCGCCACCCTGATCTTCATTACCCTGACGGATCATTTCCGCACTGATCCGATATCTGCACCACAGACAACCACGGGAACATCCGGAAGAACTCCGTGGGAATTCTCTGACCAGGCGGTATTTGAAAAAGCCGCCGCCTCTGGAAGACCCGTCCTCATTGACTTTTACGCAACATGGTGCACGGCCTGCAGGGAGCTTGAAGAGAAAACGTGGCCCGACGAAACGGTTCGGAATCTGCTGTCTTCATTTATCGCAGTCCAATTGGACTTGTCCCGGCCCGGGAGTGCAACCAACGCCATACAAAAGCGGTACGGCATCGTCGGCATGCCGACCGTGATCGTGTTCAGCGCATCAGGCAGGGAACTGGAACGGTTTACCGGATTCAAATCACCCGGTGAAGTCGCCGCACTTCTCAAAAAATATGCCTCTCCAAACTGAACGACTCTATCATTCCGATCCATATCTGAAGGAATTCCAGGCTACAGTCCTGGATGTCCTGAATGCATCGGGCAAGTGCGGTTTGATTTTAAACCGGACATGCTTTTATCCGGAAGGAGGAGGGCAGCCTTCGGACCGCGGAACCTTGAACGGAGCCGCAGTCGCCTCTGTCGCCGAAGATGGCGACCGCATCATTCATTTCACGGAGGGGCTGTTTAAAACCGGGGAAACCGTGAAAGGCGTTCTCGATTGGAACAGGCGGTTCGACCACATGCAACAGCATTCGGGCCAGCACATTCTGTCGCAGGCGTTCATCGGCGTGCTTGATGCAAAAACCACTTCATTTCATCTCGGCGCGGAGAGTGCAACCATCGATCTTGGTATTGCCGATCTGTCGGAAGGGGATGCCCGCAAGGCCGAGGTCGAAGCCAACAGGCTGTTGAATGAGGACCGAATCGTCCATGTGTATCACAGATCCATTGATCAGCTGGATTCGGTTCCGCTTCGGAAGCGGCCCGTTATTCCCGGTGATACGGCCAGGATCGTGGAGGTCGAAGATTTTGACTGGTCTCTCTGCTGCGGCACCCATGTGAGGCATACCGGTGAAGTCGGCATCATTAAAATCACGGGGTGGGAAAAATACAAAGGAGGCTTGCGCCTGCATTTCCTTTGCGGAGCCCGGGCTTTAAAAGACTTTCAGGCCAAGAATGATCTCGTCAAGTCCCTTGTAAGAACACTCACCGTAGGGGAAAACGAGCTGGCCGAGAGGGTGAGCCGCTTGAAGGATGAATGCAAAACCATGGAGAAGAGAAATCAGGTTCTTCTCAGCCTGGTGACCGATGCCGAAGCGCAAAAACTGCTGCAGACGGCCAAAGACGTCGGATCTGCAAAATTGGCGTCCGTATTTCTGGGGAACAGGGACCCGCGGGAGGTGCGGGAGCTGGTAAAAAAACTTGTTTCATTTGAAGACGTGGTGGTTGTGATCGGAGCGGTACATGACCGCGCTTCCCTTTTTCTGGCCAGGTCCGAAAGGCTCGGCTTTGACGTCAGACCGGCGCTTCAGGCCGCCATGCATGTCATGAACGCCACGGGGGGCGGTTCGCCCAATTGGGCGCAATGCAGCACCGGTGATACGGATCAAATTGAAAAAGGAATGAAAAAGGCGATCGAAGTGATTGAATCATCAATGGGCCCATCGGCTTTTATTCCGTCGTAAATCAAGCTCGAAATACATGGCGCCGGGTATCGGGTTCCAGCAGGCGGGTTCGATTTCTTCAAATCCCTCGGATTGGTACAAATGGATGGCTTCATGCATGGATGAAATGGAGTCGAGCCGCATGCGCTGGTAACCGGCCAGCCGGGCCTCGTCCACGATGCATTGGATGAGCTGTCGGCCGACCCCCTTCCCTCTGTGGACCGGTTTGACGAACAGCCGTTTCATTTCGCATATCGTTTTTTCCATCGGGCGCATGGCCACGCACCCGAGCGGTACGGAGCGTTCGATCGCCATAAGCAGGGCGCCTTGCGGCGGCATATATTCCCCGGGCAGATTGACGAGATCGTCGTCGAAGTTTTGATACCCCAGGTCAAGCCCTATACCGATGGCGTATTGCTTGAACAACGACCTTACCTTGTCCACCTGTTCAGGCAGATGACTGTGGATGATTCGCACCATATTCGGATACTCCCCGTGAAATTTAGCATGCCGATTTTCAGAATGCAAGCTTCATTTGGTTCCCCGGCGGATTTTTTCATACCGCTGGTTTCATGGTCCATGGCTGCCGGGTTCACAAAACACTTGAATTTTCGAATGATAGAATTTATATTATAGCGGAATGTTGCTTTTGGATCAAACTCCCAGACCAGGTTTCATCCAATCAATCGAACCAGGAGGTACAGCATGGGCAAGAGTCAGGATGTCAAGAAAGAAAACAAGAAAAAAGCCGCAAAATCGCTGAAAGAAAAACGCGAAGCCAAAAAGGCCAAGAAAGCCGCCAAGCTGGCTTCATAAAAACGTCATGGCTCAGACAGGGGCATGCATTCAATTCCCCTGTCCGTCCACAATTCCGTAGTTGCACCGGTCTGGTTGCACCGGCCGGTGCATTTTGTTTGTACAGCCGTAACGGATATAAAAAATTTGGAGGATGATTTGCCGGTCACAATGGATAAAATGGTTTCTCTCTGCAAACGCAGAGGGTTCATTTTTCAGTCGAGTGAAATATACGGAGGAATCAACGCGTGTTATGATTATGGCCCGCTCGGCGTCGAATTGAAGAAGAACGTCAAGGAACAGTGGTGGCGCGCGATGGTGTACGAGTACGACAACATCGTGGGATTGGATGCGGCTATCCTGATGCACCCGCGCGTATGGGAAGCTTCGGGGCACGTGGCCGGGTTCACTGATCCCCTGGTGGACTGCAAGCAGTGCAAACAGCGCTTTCGCCAGGATGAAATCGACCCGAAGAAATATGAAAAACGGCAGTGTCCGGCCTGCGGGACAGCCGGTTCCCTGACCGAAGCGCGGCAATTCAATCTGATGTTCAAGACGCACATGGGCCCCGTGGAAGGAGATGCTTCCGTCGTTTACCTGCGTCCGGAAACGGCCCAGGGCATCTATGTCAATTATAAAAACGTAATGGAATCATCCCGCAAGAAAATTCCCTTCGGCATCGCTCAGATCGGCAAGGCATTCAGGAATGAAATCACCCCGGGCAATTTCACGTTCCGTACGCGTGAATTTGAACAGATGGAAATGCAGTTTTTCGTCAAGCCGGGGCAGGATGAGGCGGTATGGCATGAATGGAAGGGCAAGCGGTTCGACTGGTACGACCGGATCGGCATCCGCAAGGAAAAACTCCGTTTCAGGGAGCACGGTAAGAACGAGCTCGCGCATTACGCCAAGGCCGCCATCGACATCGAATATGAATATCCCATGGGCTGGAAGGAGTTGGAGGGAATACACAACCGCACGGACTATGATCTTTCAAAACACCAGGAGTATTCCGGCAAAGACCTGAGCTATTTCGACGACAGCGCGAGGGAACGGTTCATTCCGTACATCATTGAAACGTCGGCCGGATGCGACCGCACCGTGCTTACCTGCCTTCTGGATGCCTATGATGAGGAAAAGGTCGAAAACGAAATTCGCACGGTGATGCGCCTCGATTCGAAAATCGCGCCGATCAAGGCGGCGATTTTTCCGCTTGTCAACAGAGACGGAATGCCGGAGCTGGCCCGGAAAATCACAAAAGAGTTGATGGGTGATTTCATCGTTTTTTACGATGATTCAGGAGCCGTGGGTAGAAGGTATAGAAGGCAGGATGAAGCCGGCACCCCTTTCTGCATCACGGTGGATTCGCAAACCCTGCAGGACCAGACGGTGACTATTCGCGATCGGGATACGATGAAACAGGACAGAATTCCGATCAATGGGCTGTCGGATGAATTGAAGAAACGCATTTGGAAAACAAAGAATTTATTTTAATGAATTTTTATGTTTTTTCTTGACATTTTAAAGTTTATTTAGTATTATTAATAATAATTATGTAGTTTTCGCAATTTTTTATCGTTTTCATCAAAAGGAGGCCGTATGGCACAGGGAAGAGGAACCGTTAACAAGGTCATCCTTCTTGGCAGGCTTGGAGCCGATCCACAGCTGCGCTATACGCCGTCAGGGCGTGCTGTGGTTAATTTCAGTATAGCGACCAACCAGGTCTGGAAAGATCAGGAGGGAAAACAACAGGAAAAAACCGAATGGCACCGAGTTGTAGCATGGGCCAAACTGGCAGAAATAATCGGAGAATGGCTGAAAAAAGGCAGCAACTGCTATATTGAAGGCCGGCTTCAGACTCGTTCATATGAAGATACCAGCGGAGTAAAGAAATACATCACCGAGGTAGTCGCCACGGATCTTGAAATGATAGGCGGCGGAGCCAAAAAGGATACGAGCGAATCCGGACCTGAAGCGCCTCCGCCCGAAGAAGGCATCCCCCCTGTTGAAGCCAATGCGGGGTCGGACTTGCCGTTTTAATCCCGCCTTTGGCGGGACGGGTCAAATTCCCCTCCGCCGCCGGCGCCTGCAATTACAATTTTTATAATACTCCGCTGCTTGCCCGCTTCAGGCGGGCTTGTGGCGGAGTCATTTGTCGCACCGCAACGGAGGACCATGGTTGTATTCAATGCGGACGAATCGAATCATGAAGAATTGATACGAATCGCCTTGGAGGCGAGACAGAGGGCATACGCGCCATACTCCCGATTCGCGGTGGGGGCGGCGATACGCTCTAAAGAAGGTGCCATTTTTACGGGATGCAATATCGAGAATGGTTCGTACGGTTTAACCGTTTGTGCCGAAAGGGTTGCCCTTTTCAAGGCCGTTTCAGAAGGGGTGACGGAGTTTGAAGCGATGGCCGTTGTTTCCGATTCGAAAGAAATCATTTCCCCATGCGGGGCGTGCCGTCAGGTTCTTGCCGAGTTTCAACCGGAATTGATTGTGATTATGTCCAATCCAAGGTTCGAAAAAAAAGTCATGAAGATTTCCGATTTGCTCCCGCACAGGTTTTCAAAACCGTGATTTTGATTCTTTTTTTTGGTACGGTTTTTGTAATCAATAAAACAGGTGAAAAAAAAGGCTTGACAAAATAATTCTATTTATTTATATTTTCATCCATATTAAGGGAGTCTGCTTATAACAAGTTCGTTAAAGTTTTGATGGATTGAAATTGATCGGGTATTTTTCAGGCGGCAGTCTATCCATCGGCTTTGAACGGACTTTTTTATTCAAACCGAATATTCAAGGATGGATTGCCCAATACGCAGCCAGTCTTGAGAATTCGGTTTTTTTTTGGTCATTATTACAAGGAGTAAAAAAATGAAGAAAATCGTACTTTTAATCGTATCGGTTCTATTGACCGGTTCGGTTTCACAGGCTTTTGCCACGAGCAGCGCGGCCGTCCTTCCGCTTCTCATTTCGCCGGGCGCGAGAGCTTCAGGCATGGGTGAAGCCTTTGTCGCGGTGGCCGACGATGCCACAGCCACTTATTGGAATACCGCAGGGCTGGCCTTTCAAACCGGCAAGGAAGTTACATTCATGCATGCCAAATGGCTGCCCCAGCTGGTCACGGACATGTCCCTTGAATTTTTGGCTTACAAGCACCATTTTGAAAGCCTGGGGGGCACGCTGGCCGGAAACGTGACCTTTTTCGATTATGGTACTCAAGAGGGGCGGGACGAGGAAAACAGGGACACGGGCACGTTCAGCAGCTGGGATCTGGCCGTCGCCCTGAGTTACGGCACCAAACTGTCATCGCATCTCGGCATCGGTTTGGCCGCAAGGTACATACGCAGCAATCTGTCGGACCGCAACATCGGAAGCGCGCAGGGATCGGGTGTCGGGAGCGCATTCGCCGTGGATCTCGGCCTGCTGTATCGACAGCTTTTCATCAAGGGTCTTTCATTCGGATTCAATCTGTCGAACATGGGGCCTAAAATCACCTACGTGGATGCAGCCCAGGCCGATCCTCTTCCGACCAATCTGAAAGTCGGCTTTTCGTACCAGGTGCTGGACAATGAATTCAACAAGCTTCAAATATCCGTGGATACGAACAAACTGATGGTTGTCAGGAATATGGACGGCACATCGGATTCTTTTTACAAGGCCCTGGTTTCGGCCTGGAGCGACGGATCACTCAGTGACCAGGCCAGCAAACTGATCAGTTCATGCGGCGCGGAATACTGCTACAACAACATGATATACCTTCGAACAGGCTATTATTACGATTATGATGGGAATGTCAAATATCCCTCTTTTGGAGCCGGGTTGCAGTACTCCAAATTCCGTTTCGATTTTGCCTATATTTCCCCGCCACAGGGCCACCCCCTTTCAGATACCATGCGCTTTTCTCTGAGCGCCGGTTTTTGATGGGCCGGTATTCCGATTTTGATTGAACAGAGAATCTGGAAATACCCCACAACTCTTTTGTGGGGTATTTTGTTATCCGGAGAATGACATGAATTACCGCGTGATCTTCATCCTGTTTATTCTTCTCGTCGTCCCGGGCGCCTATGCCGGCTTGACGGGCAAAGAGCCCGCCCGGTTCAGCCCCATGCGTCCGACCGCCGTTTCCGGGAAAAATCTGCTGGATGGTGCCGTATTCCAATGGATGAACGGCCGCCTTGTAAAAAGCGGATCTTTATCACGGGCTGAAGTGGACTCGGTACGGGTTTTGGCAATTATGGCCGAATTCAAACCGGATGAAGATACAAAGACGACAGGCAACGGGACATTTGTCATGACCGGGGACGGTTCGGCGGCCATCGACCCGCCTCCGCACGATATGCCCTATTTTCAGGACCAATTGTCGGCACTCTCCAATTATTACAGAACCGTATCCGGGGGAAGACTCGTGATCGCCTCGGCGGTTTTTCCCCGTATCGTGCCGCTAAAACGCGAAATGGGGTACTACAATCCAGGTACGACCGAGGAGTCACTCGACCAGGGTCTGGCCGAACTGTTCAGGGATGCCGTTCTGGCGGCCGATTCAGCCGGGGCTTCCTTCTCAGAATATGACGCTTTTATTGTTTTCCATGCAGGCGTCGGCAAGGACGTGGATGTGGGCATGGACATGACGCCCAAGGACATCCCGTCCGTTTTTCTTAATCTCGCGGATTTGAAAGAGCGGTTGGGGGGAGGGCTTCACGATTATGGGGGGATTCCCGTTGACGGGGGGCAGATTCTTGTGTATGAAGGAATTCTTCTTCCTGAAACGGAAAGCCAGGACGGATATGAAATCGGCCTTCTCGGAACAGCCGCGCTGATGTTCGGTTTTCAGCTTGGAATGCCGGCCATGTGGAATACCCAAAACGGCAATACGGGAATAGGCCGCTGGGGTTTGATGGATCAGGGGTCGGGAAATTTCAACGGATTGATTCCGGCCGAACCGGATGCGTTCTGCAAAACGATGATGGGGTGGGAAAAACCGGTCGAAGTGCGCCAGGGCGAAGGTTTCCGCGTGGCCTGCTCCTTTGCTGAACAGGGGCAAAAAATCTTTAAAATCCCGGTCAGCGAGAGGGAATATTTTTTAATCGAGAACCGTTCCCATGATCCTGACGCGAACAACGCCGCGTTCGGCTGGGACGGTGCGGGGAACCGTGTCCGTTTTACGGAAAATGGGCAAATCGAGGCCGACAAACCATTCGGCGTCATCGTCAAGGTGGATGAATACGACTTCGCCCTGCCCGGATCGGGACTGCTCATCTGGCACGTGGACGAAGACGTGGTATTGAAAAAATACCCGGATAATAATATCAATTCCGATAAAAACCACCGGGGCGTCGACCTGGAGGAAGCAGACGGGGCGCAGGACATCGGGGAGAGCTACGGCATGCTCGATGGAGGATCCGGTTCCGAGACGGGGGTCATGCACGACGCCTGGTATGCGGACAATGAAATCCACATGCTGGCCAACGGGTCCGGTGAGGTGGTGTTTTCACCGCAAACCCATCCGAACAGTTTTTCTTATTCGGATGCGAATTCGCATGTCGTGGCATATGGATTTTCTAAAATCGACACAGTGATGACTTTTTCCTTGAAAACCGATTTATTGCATGCCGGCTTTCCGCAGTATTTTAACGGGGAATTGACGCCTTATCCTCCCATGCGGGGAGATGTCGATGGCGACGGTAGGCCGGAATTGGTCGCCGCCACACAAGAGGGAAGCGTTTTCGCCTGGAATCCGGACGGATCGAAGGTGGTGCCGAATGACCATGCGGCGTCTCGCATTTCCATATCGGGAGATACCCTGCGGTTGCCCGCCGCGCTGTTCTGCAATCCGAATAGGACCATCGATGTGCCGCCGGTGATCGGCAAAGAGTATGGGAATGGCGTGGCCGATCAGCTCCATATCGCGGGCGCAGATCGGATACGCGCATATACCGCTGCGGACGGAAACATGGACGGCATGGCGGATGTGTCGTCAGACACTCTCATTCCCGGAAAACAAATCAACGGACTGATGCACGGAAGCAGAATCCGGTTCGAATCGACGGCGGAAGGCACCGTGATTTCATCCAAGATCGTGATGGATCATGACGTTCCGATCGAAAAAATGGCTTTGCTCGAATTGGCGGGTGAGACCCGGCTTCTGGTCGCCTATCGAAACGGGCAGTTGATACGCCACCATTTCCCCGCCGGTCGATGGACAATCAGCCGGTCCGAAAACACATCCATTCCATTACAGCCGGGAGAGGCCATTGCGGCCATGTCCGTCTGTTCCGATTCAAGAGGAGATGGAATCACGGTCATTCTGACCGACAAAGGGAGGATCGTCTCCTGTGACTTTTCAGGGGCGGCGCAGGAGGTTGTTCCTGAGGGCGTTCTTGTGGATCCATCTCCTGATCTTGTCCTGGGTGACCTGGATTCAGACGGGGCGATGGAAATGATGATTACGGCCAGCGGACAGGTTTTCTCGTTCAATTTGAACGGTACTTTGGTCAATCATTATCCCATTCCCCGCCAACCCAGTCCGGTTATTTTATCTTCTCCTGTTTTGGGAGACGTGGACGGGGATGACGAGATTGAAATCGTCTTTACGAATTCCAAGGGAAACGTCGAGGCCCATAAAAAGGATGGAAGCATGGCTGAAGGATTCCCGCTTGTCATTGGAGGCGAATCCCCTCCCGTCACACCCGCTCTATCGGATCTGGATGGAGACGGATTGATCGAACTGGCCGCGGTTTCCGGTGACGGTGTCGTCATGGTTTGGGACATGAAAGGGAAATGGAACAATCAGACGGCGCCATGGCCGGAATACCTGCATGATTCGGGGCATGCGGCAGCCATTGCACGGGATTTGGAGGAACCCTCCGCGGGCCCTGATTGGATGCCGGACCATCTGGTGTACAATTATCCGAATCCCAACATTGAAAACCATACCATCATCCGTTACCGCCTTGAGAAACCGGCTTCGGTGAATATCCGCATCTTCGATATGGCGGGCAATTCCATCAAGGATATGGCGGGACCCGGCCTGGGAAAAACCGAAAACGAGGCGGTCTGGAATTTGAGCGGCGTACCCAGCGGGCTATATTTTTGCAGGGTCACGGCGGCCGGCGACACGGGCGAAAAAACGGTTATTTTTAAAATCGCGGTCGTGAAATGAGATTGTTTTATAATACAATCGGACTGATTCCGAACCGGGCGCGGATATTCTTAATCGGCATGGCGATCCTGTCGGGAGGGAAAGCGGTTTCCCAGGAACAGGAATACAACCATCCGGAACTGAAATGGAACACGAACGAAACGGCCCATTTTTTCATTCATTTTCATCAGGGTGAAGACAGAACCGCTTTGCAGATTCAAGCCATTGCCGAGGCCATTTACGGGCCGGTGACCGCATTTTACGGTTATGAGCCTGACGAAAAAATCCACTTGATTATTCGCGATCACGACGACAACTCCAATGGCGCCGCATTCTATTATGATAATAAAATAGAAATCTGGGCCTCGGCCATGGATTTTGTCCTTCGGGGCAACCACAATTGGCTTCGAAACGTGGTCACCCATGAATTCGTCCACATGATTTCGCTGGGTGCGGCCAGGAAAACGAGCCGGCAGATTCCGGCCGTTTATTTTCAGTGGATCGGTTATGAGGAAGAGAAGCGGACCGATGTCATCCACGGATATCCGAATGTGATCGCATCCGTTCCCATCAGCGGAACCGTGATGCCCATGTGGTTCGCCGAAG
>JBFZEN010000147.1:0-7406 GCA_041306805.1 bacterium | reverse complement strand
ATTCGGGATTGAAAAGTGTTTCAGGACCGTGATGACGGTCGAGGACATTTCTAGAAGCAAACCCGATCCGGAGATCTTTTTAAAAGCCTCCATGGAAATGGGCTTCAGCCCGAAGGAATGCCTGGTGGTCGAAGATTCGACCAATGGGGTGCGGGCGGCCGGGGCGGCCGGCATGGCCTGCATCGGGCTCAGAAATCAGAACAGCGGGAACCAGAATCACGACGGCGCCGATGCCGTGGTGGACAGCCTGAGGCAGGTCACGCCTGCCCTGCTTTTATCGCTCGGGCTGCGATTGAAACCGCGGCACGGTTTGGAAACGGTTTAGGCCTTGTTCTTTATGGTTTTTAGCCTTAAATTTAAAAGTCAATCCTTTTCCTAATTGTAAGCCATATCGGCGGAAACCGGTGTTTTTTTGCGAACTCATGGAGACGATTCAATGGATCTGCGAAGTCGGTTCAAGGATGTGTTCGGAAGGGAGCCGGTGCTGAGCTCGAAGGCGCCGGGACGGGTCAACCTGATCGGCGAGCATACCGATTACAATGACGGTTACGTCATGCCGGTCGCCATCCAGTACGCCACCACGGTTCTGGGCGCGCCCCGCGACGACAGCGAGGTGCGTCTTTTCTCCGTCGATTTCGATTCGCAGGTCGTCTTCTCGCTGGACAAGCCCATCAGCAAGGATGCGGACCGTTCATGGAGCCAGTACGAAAAGGGCGTGATCAGCGAATTTCTCAAGCGCGGCGACACGCTGTCCGGCGCCGACCTTCTGATCCAGGGCAATGTGCCGCTGGGCGCGGGGCTCTCCTCGTCCGCCTCGGTGGAGATCGCCACGGCCGGAGCCGTGCGGACGCTCAACCGGATATCCATCTCCTGCATCGAGCTGGCCAAGCTCTGCCAGCGTGCTGAAAACGACTTCGTCGGCATGAAATGCGGCATCATGGACCAGTTCATCTCATGCCTGGGCGAAGAGGGGCACGCCCTGTTTCTCGATTGCCGGACCCTGGAATATGAAATCATTCCCTTCCCGAGCCAACTCTACAGCATCGTGATCATGAATACCAAGGTCAAACGCGAACTGGTCGGCTCGGCGTACAACGAAAGGCGAAGCCAGTGCGAAGAAGCGGTGCGCGTGCTCCAGGCGTTTCTTCCGGGCATCCGGGCGCTGCGCGACGTCCCGGTGGCCGATTTTGAACGGTACCGGGGCAAGCTGCCCGAAACGGTGCGGAAGCGCTGCGAACACGTGGTGCGCGAAAACCAGCGCGTGCTCGATTTCAGAAAAAGCCTGAAGCAGAACGAGCAGGACAGCCTGGGCCAATTGCTGGTTCAGTCGCACAACAGCCTGCGCGATCTGTACGAGGTGTCGTGTCCCGAACTCGATGCCATGGTCGACATCGCCATGGGCACCCCGGGAGTCGTGGGCGCCCGCATGACGGGCGCCGGATTCGGCGGCTGCGCCATCGCCTTGGTCGCCAAGGGCAGGGAAAGCGGGCTCAGAGAAAACGTGCTGAGCCGGTACCGGAAGAAAACGGGGATATGCCCCGAAGTGTACGTTTCGTCTCCGTCGTACGGCTCATCCACCGAATTTTTCAAATGAATGCGTCAGCCAGCCGATCTATTTCGAAAAAAGAAATCCGGCCGGATTTCTTTTTTCGTTTTACGTCCGAATCGGACCTGAGCCGGCTCAAGGCTTCCATCCGGAACGGCGGAATCCGCACGCCGCTCTGGGTCAGACCGGCCGCCCAAGGCGGCGTCGCGCTGATCTCGGGATTCAGGCGTTTTTTCGCGGCCGTGGAGCTGGGCCTGGAGGCGATTCCAGTGCAAACCCCGCCGGACGGGGTGCCGTTGAGCGACTGGCTGTACGGGGTTTTGCTCGAGCACCTGTCCTGCGCTCCGCTCAATCTGGTGGAAAAGGCGCGGGTTCTGCGGATGGTCCAGGCGCTCCTTCAGAACGGAGACAAGCGGGAGGAACACGGCCTGGAGGCGTTCACGGACCTGCTGGAGATGCCCCGTTCGCCGGAGGCGTTGAAGGAAGTGATGGGAGTGCTTGAACTGACTCCCGAAGCCGCGGCCTACATCGAATCGTACGACATGTCTGTCAAATCGGCCAAGCGGTTTTTCCGGTTTTCAAAGGAAGCCCAGAGCTGGCTGGCCAAAGCGGGGACGGCCCTGTCCGTCCGGCCCGTCGAATTGATGGACATCGGCTCGGCGCTGCGGGACGTTTCCATGCGTGAGAACAGGACAATGGAAGAACAGATCTTGATCATGCGGCTCGACGGCCTGCTGAACGACGCGGCGCTCAACCGGAACCGGAAAATCGAAGATCTTAAAAACCGGTTGACCGCCCTGCGGCATCCCGTACTTGTTTCGTTCAACGGTAAACTCGACGCCCTCGAAAAGAAAGCGGGCCTGCCGGCGGGCGTCCGCCTGAGGCGCGACCGTTCGCTTGAAACACCGGGCCTGCGGCTGGAAGCGGACGTGCCAAACGCGGAAGCGCTCAGAAACCTGGCGGAATGGCTGAATGACGGGGAAAAACGCAAGGCGGTAGAGGATATGCTAAAAACGGAACAGTGCAACCCGTCTACCATGGAAACAAACACGGATGGACAAAGCGAAAAAAACAATGAAACACCGGAAAACACCGAAGGACGCTGAGAAGAAGCGGTGTTTTATTTGAAGCCTTAAAACCAATTGACAGAATCTTCGACATTGACTTCCACATCAACCAATGTGATCCAACGCATACTCGTCGACCCCCGCGTACGGGGGGAACGGCTCACCGAGCATGTTCTGGCGAATCGGAGTTCCATTCCAGTCGAATGGACCGACGCAGGAGCCGCGGAAAGGATAATCCGGCAAACGTCCCTTTCGCAGGGAAAGAGGCTGCTCTACCTGACGCATTTTCCCGGCGACCAGGTCAAACCCTGCCCGGCCACGTCAAGCCCCTATCTCTGCTGCCGGTATACCGTGATCAACACGGTTCGCCAATGCCCCATGGACTGCACCTATTGCGTTCTTCAGGAGTATCTGGAATCGCCCGCGATCACCGTATACGCCAACATGGATCCCGTTCTTCGACAAATCGACAGGCTGCTGTCGGAACAACAAAACCGGCTCTTCCGTTTCGGCACGGGTGAACTGGGCGACAGCCTGGCTCTGGACGATTTGACCGGGCTTTCCGAAATTTTTACGGCTTTTTTCTCGGGCAGGAAGAACGCCGTCATCGAATTGAAAACCAAGACGGACCGGGTGGACCGTCTCGTCCGCCTCGATCCGAAGAACGCGGTGGTTTCATGGTCCCTGAACCCTCAAACTGTCATCGACAGGGAGGAGTTCCGTTCCGCGTCCCTGGACGACCGCCTGAAAGCCGCGCGGAAATGCCAGGACTGGGGATACCCTCTGGGATTCCATTTCGATCCCATCCTGTATTACGGCGGGTGGTTCGATGATTACGGGGCCGTCATCGAACGGCTGTTCGATCGCGTGGACGGTTCGCGCATCGCCTGGATCAGCCTGGGGACGCTGCGCTTTCCCCCCGCGCTGAAAGATACGATTGAGGATCGGTTTCCCGAAAGCCGCATCGCGTCCGGGGAAATGGTGCGGGGGCTGGACGGGAAAATGCGGTACCCGAGGCCGAGGCGCGTCGAGCTGCTCAAACGTGTTCACGGGCTGATCATGGAAAAACGCCCCGACCTGTTTGTGTATTTCTGCATGGAACACCCCTCGGTCTGGGACGCGGTGACGGGCATGCATCCCGCGTCGAACGCCGAGCTCGATTTCTGGTTCGCGCAAAACCTGTATTTCAGATTTCCGGAACTGAATGCCACAAAGCCCGTGCGGAGTGATTATCATGATGAGACAAATGAATAGGCGGTACCGGGAGAAGAGAATTAGAAGATTTGAAGATTGGAAGATTGGAAGATTAGAAGATTTGAAGATTGGAAGATTAGAAGATTGGAAGATTGGAAGATTAGAAGATTGGAAGATTAGACCCATCACCGTTTTTTTCCTGCCCGTCCACATTTTTGTATTTCAGGTATTTTTTCGCAGTGATCATTCCCTTCTTCCACCAATCGCTTGCATAACCGTTCCGGGTCCACTCGTCGAGCATACGAATGGTTTTCTTGGACAATGCGGCCGGTTTTTTGCGGTATCCCGGCGTTCCGGAGAGGGGCAGAAAATAGTGCACCTGGTTCCACGCCCCCTGTTTGACGGCCAGGATTTTCATCTGTTCCAGCGTTAATATCCGGTCGTCCTCGGTTTCTTCCGGAAAACCGATGATGAAGTCGATTTGCGGCTTGAACCCGTGTTCCCTGATGAGTGCCGCGGCGCGCTCCGTTTCACCGGCCGTATGTCCGCGGGCTTCCCGTTCGAGTATGCGGCCGGATCCCGATTGGGCCCCGATGGTGATTTTTCTGTTGGTGCAGTATTTCCTGACCACTTCCAGAAAGGCATGCGAAACCGTGTTCGGCCGCACCTCCGAAGGGAAGATGGCGTATTCGAGATACCGGATTCCCTTCGATCTGGCCGAGGCGAGCATGTGTTCAAGCCTGGCCGGATCGGGCAGGCCCGGTCGCTTCTGCCCATATTCGAATCCGCTTGGGCAGATGAACCCCGTGCGGAATACATAGCCTCTTTCCACGAGCCCTGTGAAAAAGGCATCGGCGGATTCCTCTGAACGATACAGCGGCTTCCGTCCGCGAGTCTGGCAGAAGGCGCATCCGTAAAAACATCCGCGGCTGATTTCCAACGGGGGAATGAGGGGATCGGTTTTCGAAATGGGGAAGCTGTCATCCAGATCAGTTATCGGGGGGGCGTTGATCACGGCATCCCGCATGCCTTCGCCTCTCAGGAATCCGCGGCAAAACAGCGGCAGGCCCGTTTCTCCGTCGCCGCAGACCACGGCGTCGAAGCCCATGCTCAAGGTTCCGGCGCCATCCCCGGTGGCATGGGGGCCGCCCGCCAGCAGCAGCGGCGGATCCTTGATTTTGCCTTTTAACTTTCGGATTTCCGCGAAGACTTCGGGGACATGCGGGGTCATGAAAGAATAGGCGATGATTCCCCCTACGGGAAACGCCATGCGGGACAGGCTTTGGAACGATTCCGCCATATGTATTTCAAAAACCTCATTCAAACGGTTTTTCTCAAGGATGTTCAATAAAACCGGTATGGTAAACCGGTTCGAACGGGTCACCCTGAAAACGAAAGGCATTTTTTTTACATCATTCAGCATCAATCATAAGATACGGTTTTCAATGGGCTTTTGTCAAGCGTCGTTGATGTCTTGCGAGGCAAAAAATGCCGGTCTCGCGAAAAAAGGGAAGGGTAGAATATTTTTTATACTTGAAAATAAAGAATTTACAGACCGAGGATGTATTGGCTTTATTTTTGCACCAACCAGAAATGTCTCCGTTCAAGAGACAAAGTTTTCAGTTTGTATTGAAAATTCGAATTCATTTTAAAAGTGAATCGGGGGTTTTATGGCGATGTACCTGGTACTCGCATTTCTGGCGGGAGGATTTTGCGGCATGCTTGGCATGTCGATTCTGGCCTACGGTTCAAAGGTCAATTTGATACGTGAGAACCGGATTTACCGCGAACGGCTGCAGTTTCTTGAAAATCAGAAACAGAACAAGTACCAGCCTGTCGAGGATCCGCGCGTCCGGGTGCATGCACTCGTGAATTGAACCTTCCCGGAGCGGATTGAACCCGCCGGGAAAAAAACGGGTCCATGAAATCGGGGCCCGGATTGATGGGTTCTGCTTCCTCTTCATTTCTTTCTTTGGCTGAAGCCCCGACCGAAAGGCCGGGGCTTTTCTATTATCACGCGGCCGTTCGCGGCCATGCCTGCCGTCATTTCCGCATCTTCGGGGTTGACAAATGCGATTTGGTTTATTATTATGACTCTATCCATTGAAATCAGGTTCATCGAGGAGGAGACATGAAAAAATGTGCGCTGTTTTTCGCGCTCATCCTGGCGATTTCGGTTCAGGCCGGAACCAAAGCCGCGGAAAAAATACCCGAAAAACGTATGAAACCGGCGCTGCTTGTCATTGACACGCAGAACCAGTACCTTCAGATGATGTCGGAAGAAGACAAGAAAATCGCCCCGACCATCATCAACGCAGCCATCGGTCTTTTCAGGGAAAACGGATTTCCGGTGTTCCGCGTATACCACACCGATTTGCGGTACGGACCCAAGCCCGGCAGCCGGGAGTTCGAATATCCTGAATCCGTCGGCGTCCAGGCAGGCGATCTCCAGATCATCAAAAATGATCCGAGCGCGTTCAAAAGGACGGATCTCGACAAGGCGCTGCACGAAAAAGGGATCAATACCGTATTCCTCTGCGGTCTCTCCGCCACGGGGTGCGTTCTGGCGACCTACTGGGGCGCAAAGGACAGGGATTATGAAACCTTCATGGTCAAAGACGCGGTGATGAGCCATGACGCGTCCCTGACCCGGTCGATCGAAGACGCGATGGATGCGGTCGGGTACGATGCGATCAGGGCGATGCTCGAAAACGCACGCAATTGAAGCGGGCGGCAGGAAAATCTCAGATGTCAGATGAACGATCTCAGATCTCGGTTTCAATCTGAGATCTGAGACCGGAAATCGTTGATCGAAGAACGAAGTCCTGCGGCCTGCGGTCAGAGATCATGAGCTGATATCTGAAATCAAGATCGTTTTTCCTTCCGTTTCCCGAACGACGATTTTCCAATCCCCATTCCCGGTCCCGCAGAACCCAGTACAAAAAAGGGATACGGGGGGCGGCAAATGGAAACATCTTTAAATCTTCGCATGGGCGTCCCGTCCAATACCGCCGGATATCCGGCAGTGGAAATGATCTCGTAAAATGAAAAAAATCTTGACAAAACCGTATTCTTTCGTTATATTGTTACTATGAAAAGAAACATCTCGAAAACTCCTCGTTGTATCCAGGCGGCCGGATGGTTTTGGTGGCGGCATCTTCGATGGGGAGACCGTCCTGTTGTCTGATTGAATACGAACCGATACAAGGCGGAAACCCAAACACGCGTTTCCGCTTTTTTTATGTCCACACAGGCCGCGGAAACCCTCCCGCGGCCTTTTATTTGATAGCGGGAGAAAAGGAGCCCAAATGGAAATCAAGCAAGCCATCGAAAAAACCGTCAGGCAGGCTTCGCTCAGCGAGAGCGAAGCCTATGCGACGGCGGGACAAATCATGGAAGGCAATGCCACGGACGCCCAGATCGCGGCGCTGCTGGTCTCCCTGCGCTACAAAGGCGAGAGCGTGGAAGAAATCACGGGTTTCGCCCGCGCCATGAGGGACCGGGCGACGCGCGTGGGCTCGAAATCGGAGGTTCTTGTCGATACGTGCGGCACCGGAGGCGACGGAAGCGGTACGTTCAACGTGTCCACCGTGAGCGCC
>JBFZEN010000146.1:0-3935 GCA_041306805.1 bacterium | reverse complement strand
AAAGCCTGAACCATGTCCGGACGCAAAGCGAGCAGGCCGTTCAGAATCTTATCGGCTTCGTCTAATCCCTGGATTTTGGGAACCAGATGGAGCATTTCCATGGCCGCCCGTTCAGGTGCTGAGATTGACAGGTGCATCCCCTGAAAATCATGATCCATCAGTCCGGTTTCCGTGTCACCGAACAATCGGGTTTGATGATAGGTGAATTCCGCCACCCAACCGGCATCCAAAAACCATTTGGGCAGTTTTTCTCCTGTTTTCCCGAATAGAAAATGCCGGTTTTGAAACCGCACATAATGGGCGTAGCCGTGCAGTTCCAGCGCCGTGCGGCCGCCCGGGTGAATGGTCAGGCCAAGTTGTTTCTGGATGGCATGGATTCCCGCCTGCCATTCAACCTTATTGCCATATTTTTTATATGCGCCGCGCCCGACCGGCTCGATCCATTGGCTTTTTTTGTAGCGCCGGACCAGATCATGATAATAGCCGAGTTCCGACAGATGTCTCTGGGTATATATGGTTCCATCCGGCCAACTTCGTAAAAGATAGTTTATATTTATTTTATTATCCGTACTCATGGTAAGTAATATAGACAAAATTTAAACCAATATCAAGTTTAATTTGGATATTATTCAAGTACTCAGAGTACTCATAATAGCATAAAAACGAACCATTGACATGTAACATCTTACATTTAATTGCCTTAAATGCGTTTAAGGTGTATTCATAAAAATATGGTTTCCAATTCCAGTTAAATTGCTGGTGAGAATGATCAGGGTGACCAGAACGGCCAGTAAAAACCCTGTGGAAGCGTTACGCCACGATTAAAAAAATCCTTTACAGCAGCGCGTACGACAGCCCCAGCGCCAGCACCTGTTTGAGCTGCCTTTTAGCCGAAATATCGTTGTCATAAAACATCCGCAGGTTGAAGCTGACGCTGAGCACCTTTGAAATCTTCGAGGTAAACATGTTGTCCCAGTTCACGTCCACACGGTCGAACCCCTTGAAATTCGAAAACGTTTCCAGCTTGGACGTGAACAGGATGTTTTCGTGCAGTTTCAGTTCGGCGTCGGTGACCCATTCGGCCCCCGGTTCCACCTTGGTTTTTTCGATTTGAACGGTCTTCGCATCGTCCGCATAGGGAGCCGGATGGTTGCGGGTGACGGTCTCCTTCAGTGCGGCGCCCATACGCGTTCTCAGATGCGGGTTCAACTGAAAACCCAAACCCGCGCTTTGTGTGAAATATCCGGGATCGAGAAATGCGGACACCTCGGTTCTCCCGTCCGCGTTGTACCGGTATCCCCCGGCAAACTGGGTCAGGGCGGTCACCGCGGCGTACGGATTCACCCATGCCTTGATTTTATAGGTCAATACGCTTTCCAGCCTGATCTCATCCGCCGATTTCATGGACTGCGCGTCTCCCACTTTGGCCTGCCCGAACGAGAACTTGCCCGAGTTCGCCCATTGGAAAGTGGAATTCTCGTAAACGAATTTCGGAATCAGATCGGACTGCCACGACCAGGAATCGGTTCCTCCCTGCGTCCAGTTGTCGAAATGGTTCTGCGTGAAGTTGATGTTTCCAATGATGGAGTTCTTCCATCCTGAAGAGTCCGCCGGATTTTGCGCCTTCACTGAAAAAGCGGTCAGAACCATGCATAGAATCCATGTTGTTTTTTTCATATCTGCCTCCATGATAAATATACCGAGAACGTTGGATTCGGTTTTTCAGCGCCGCCCGCCTTCTCACTCCCCGCACACCACGCTCAGGGCGACCGACACGGCCTTTTCGGAATCCGCATTGAAGTAGCTGTGGGGTTCGGTTCCCCAGAAGAACATGGCGTCGCCCTTTTTAAGGACGGCGGTGACGTCGCTCACCGCCACCCCCACCATGCCCGTCAGGCAGAACAGCAGTTCCTCTCCGCCGTGCGTCTGCTTTTCGCTCCTGCCCCGGAGTTCGAGCACCTTGCCTGTCAGCCTTCCTCCCGGAAGGCGGTAGTTCAAATCGCCGACGGCCATGCCGTGCGGGCCGTCCGACCGCACCCTGTCCTTGCGCGCCACGGACCGTGCCGCAGACGCCGGCCCGGTGTTCCGTTTCCGGATGTCGTAGTCCCTTCCCTTCACCAGCTTGTCTTCGACCAGGTGCAGGGGCGACACCTCGAGCACGCGGCAAATCTTGTACACCGTGTCCATGCGGGTGGAAATACCCTTTTCGAACCGGACCACCGTGTTTTTATTCACGCCGGCCTGTTTCCCAAGAGTTTCAATGGACATGCCCTTCTCGATCCGGATGAGCTGGGCGCGTTTCCCCAGCATGAGCGGATTGAACAACTCCGTCCCGGGCTGCGCCCGGCCGCCTGTCATGCCCGCCGCCGTTTTTCGCGGGCGCTGCGGAAGGGGTTCTTTCGTGCTTTTAAAGGCATCGGAATTTCCGGATCCGTTTTCCACGGCGGACCTCCTGTTTTTCATGATTGAATGGACAATCCAAACCGGCCAATCCAGGGACAATATAATAAAGTCTCCCCTCATTCTCAAGGAAAAGCCCAACAAGACGTAAAATGTCCAATATTTGGTTTTTTCTTCTTGACTTGGTATATAATAATTTATTATTTTGAACAGGCATTCCCAAAAAAACCGACGGACAAGAAACAGCCATGAAAATAACCGTTCGAAAAATAATCCGCCTGTACCGTTCCGCCTACTCGGGCATTCCGAGGCCGGCCTGGATTCTGGCCGCCGCGATTCTGATCAACCGGTGCGGCACCATGGTGCTTTTCTTTTTGTCGCTGTACCTGACTCGCCGTCTCGGTTTCAGCGCGGTCCGGGCCGGGCAGATGGTGGGCCTGTGGGGCCTGGGCTCCATAGCCGGGTCCTATGGGGGCGGCTGGCTCAGCGACCGGTGGGGAATAAAAACCGTACTCGTCGCCAGCATGGCGCTGGGCGGGCTGGGTTTCATCGCCATGGGGTACGCCTCTCATCCGGTCTTGCTTTCGATTCTGCTTTTATTCCAGGGCGCCGTGGGCGAGGCCTTCCGCCCGGCCAACATCGCGGCTTATGCCGAGGCCTGCCCGCCCGAAAAGCTCGCCCGGGCCTATTCGCTCGACAGGCTGGCCAACAACGCCGGCCTGGCCATAGGCCCGGCCGTGGGCGGCTTTCTGGCCGCGGCCAATCCGAGAATGCTGTTCTGGATTGACGGCCTCTCCACTTTGTCCGCATCGCTGTTTCTGGTCTTTGCCGTCAAAAGATCCCCGCGGCGCCGGGAGGCGTTGAAACATCGGTTGCTCCAGGGCGCATCGCCCTGGAGCAACCGGTCCTTTTTGCTGCTGACCGTCCTGACTTTCACGGTCGGCCTTCTGTTCTTTCAGATCCTGAACACATGGCCGCTGTACCTGCGCGAACACGGCGGGCTGAACGAGGCTCAGATCGGCCTGGCCATGGCCCTGAACGCCGTCGTGATCGTGCTTTTCGAAATGCCCCTGATATACAGGCTGGAGAAGCGCGAGCCGCTGGATGTCGTGCGCATCGGCGTTCTCTTCCTCTTCGGCGGGTATTTCCTGCTGCCCTTCGGTTCGGGTTTCGCTTACGTGGCCGCGACCGTTCTGGTTTGGACGCTGGGGGAAATGCTCACCATGCCGATGACAAGCGCGGTTGTGGCTTCCATGGCGGGCGAAGCGAACCGGGGCCGGTACATGGGCCTGTACTCGCTTTCGTTTTCAGTGGCCATGTTCGTGGGCCCGCCCGCGGGGGCCTGGATCTATGAAAACGCGGGGAAGGACACGCTGTGGCTGGCCATGGGCCTTGCCGGCCCGGCTGTCTGGGCGGGTTTCAAATGGCTGAAAGCCCGAAAGGGAAAACCGGTTTTGCAGCCGGTCAGGGCGGCGTCCCGGCCGGGGCATGAGGACGGCGCACTCTGGGCGCTGCAAAATAAACCGGAGTAAACG
>JBFZEN010000145.1:0-3672 GCA_041306805.1 bacterium | reverse complement strand
TTATTTGGTTCCCGGAAGACCAAAATTAAAATTGAAATTCATACTATAAAGATAGGGCAGACTCATGAAGGTACTGGTACTCAACTGCGGGAGTTCATCGGTTAAATTCCAGCTGTTCGACACGGAGGACGGCAACCGTGTTCTGGCCAAGGGTCTCGTCGAAAAAATCGGCTCGACGGACTCCATCGTCAATTACTATCCCGAAGAAAAAAACGCGCTGCGGGAAATCCGCGAGGTGTTGAATCACGAGACGGCGATCGAAATCATGCTGTCGCTTCTGCTGCATCCCCAGCACGGCGTCATCTCGAAAAGGGAGGACATTCAGGCGGTGGGGCACCGGGTCGTGCACGGGGGCGAGGAATTCACTGGCTCGGTGCTGATCACGGAAGCGGTGAAGGCCGCCATCCAGAAGTGCATCCAGTTCGCGCCCCTTCACAATCCGCACAACCTCAAAGGCATTCAGGGCTGCGAAACCCTGCTTCCGGGAATTCCCCAGGTGGCCGTGTTCGACACGGCGTTCCACCACACCATTCCGGCCAAGGCGTTTCTGTACGGGCTTCCGTACACCCTGTACAAGAAGCTCGGCATCAGGCGGTACGGATTTCACGGAACGTCGCACCGGTACGTGGCCGAGAAGGCCGCGGAATCTCTGGGCCGCCCCCTTTCCGATCTGAAACTGATCACATGCCACCTCGGCAACGGGGCCAGCATCACGGCCGTGGACGGGGGCAAATCGGTGGACACATCCATGGGTTTCACCCCGCTCGAGGGCGTCATGATGGGCACGCGCTGCGGCGACATCGATCCCGCCATCGTGCCGTATATCATGGACAGGGAGAACCTGAATACCAGGCAGGTCGACGCCCTCATGAACAAGAACAGCGGCCTGCTCGGCCTGTCGGGAACTTCGAACGACATGCGCGAGGTCGAAGCCGAGGCCGGGCGCGGCAATGAACAGGCCCAAAACGCCATCGATGTGTATTGTTACCGCATACGGAAATACATCGGCACCTACCTTGCGGTCATGGGGGGCGCCGACGCGGTGATATTCACCGGCGGTATCGGGGAAAACGCGGTGAAAATTCGCGCCAGAATCATCGAGGGGCTCGAGGGGCTGGGCATCCGGCTCGATCCGGAAAAGAACAAGAGCAGTCAGACCGTCGCCGGAGACGGCGCGGTCAAGGTGCTTGTCGTTCCCACCAACGAGGAACTGGCCATTGTCAAAGACACGCTGGCCCTGCTCAACGGGGAAATCCGGAATGATTCTTCCAACGGCCGTTCCGCCGCGAAATCGAAACCGGTTCAAAAGCAGACAAGGACGTGACAGCATGATGCAGATCAAAAAAGAAGAAGCGGGCTGGCTGGTCGCCGTGACCTGGCTTTCAGCCCTGGAGGAGGCGGCGCGCGATTTCCACGGCACGCATCCCAAGGTATTCTGCGAAAGGGTGTACGAACATTCGGTACAGCATTATCTTCAGCGCCTCGGGGACGAATACGGCATCCGGATTGAAAAGTCCGGGTCCATCCGCGAGGCCGTGGAGCAGTATATCCAAGTCGGAATGCGCAGCAGGCTGTTCGACGCGCCGGGTGAATTCGATCTCGAAAGCCCGAATCCGAACCGGCTCGAGCTCACCGTGCACAACTGCGAGTACCTGAAAAGCTGCGAGACGCTGATTCAGGAAGGCTTCACCATCAAGAATCTCACCTGCGCGCGCATCGGTTGTTTCCGCGCCGCGGTGAAGGCCATCGCGAGCATCGACTGCGACTACCAGGTGCGTTCATTCAATCTGGACGGCGACTGTCATGGATTCATCGAAAGGGTGTGAGGGAGAATCGATATTTATTGACCAAGCTGTTGTATGTTTTAATTATTGAAGGTCATTCAATCTGGACGGCGACTGTCATGGATTCATCGAAAGGGTGTGAGGGAGAATCGGTATTTATTGACCAGGTTATACTCTTTCTAAATTATAGAAGGTTGATATGGCGAAGGACCGGCTTCAAGAGATGATTGACGGACTGTCGCAGGACGGAGCCGTACAGACGAAGAAGGACATTCTGGCCGCGCTCGGAGAGGAAAAGAATGAATCGGTATACCCCGTTCTCATAAAGCACCTCGACGATCCCGACGCCGAAATCCAATACGCCGCGGTAATGGCTCTGGGCCGCTACGGGAATTCCGCCGCGGTGTCAGAACTGGTCAAGGCCAAGGTGTTCCGGTCAACCAGCGCAAAAGTGCGCCGTGCCGCCGTCCATACGGCCGGGCAGCTGGGCGATGTCCGCGTCATCGAACACCTGGTCAAAGCCACGGAAGACGAGGAATGGCTGGTGCGCGACCAGGCTGTCGGCGAATTGAAGAAAAAAGTGCAGCGCATGATCGAAAGCGGCGACAGCCGGTGTGAAAAAATACTGCTCCACATGCTGTCGCTCAAAGATCCCGAACTGGTCCAGATGGCGGTGGAAGGACTGGTGATTCAGGGGGAAAAGGGGATCGATTTTCTCGTCCGGTCTCTGAAGAGCACCCTGCCCGTGGTCAGGGAGAACATGGCCAAGGCGCTCGGACTGACAAAAAAAGCGGACGCCGTGGCGCCCCTGCTGGAATGCCTGCAGGATCCCGTGGCTTCGGTGCGGAAAGGCGCGGTGGAGGCCCTCGGGCGCCTGCGCGACAAAAGCGCCATCGACGGCATCGTGGCGGCGCTCAAAGACAACGTGCCCGAGGTGCAGAAGCAGGCTTCAGACGCGCTGATCGATTTCGGCCTGTTGAGCACCGAGCCCCTGCTTCAGGCGCTGACGCACGAAAGAAACAAGTTCGTGTTGCGCAGCGTGATTTTGACGCTGGGCGAAATCAGAGATCCGCGTTCGATACCGGCGCTCACGATGCAGATCCGGAATCCCTATTTTCTCCTGCGGGCGGCCGCCGTGGACGCCCTGACGCGTTTCGGACCCAGAATCATCCCGGAACTTCTGCCGCACCTGGTTCCGAACCAGACACCGGTGGACGGCCTTCTCAGGGACGCGGCCGATTTCGACCAGCCCCCGGTGCAGCTGCGGGCGATCCGGGCGCTGGGCGCGCTCGAAGAGCACCGCGCGACCAAGGCCCTGAAAAAGGCGATTCAGGACGGAAAACCGGAAGTCGCCCAGGCGGCGCGGGAAGCCATGGTCCAGATCGGCACGGGCGCCTGGGGGCGCGCCTGCGCGATTCTGGCGCTCAAGGAAGTCGCGGACGCCTCGATCACGTCGCATTTCATGCGGGCGCTCAAGGACGACGCACTCAATGTCAGGCTCGAAGCCGTGCGGGCGCTGGGAAAAATCGGCGGTAAAAAGGCGGTCGGTCCGCTGTCGACCATCATACGCAAAAGCCGCTTCGACTGTCTGCGCGCCGAGGCCATGCATGAATTACGCGACGCGGGCGTGGGGTCTCCGAGGGCGATTGACGCGGCGATCTTCGCGCTGAAGGACTGCGACTGGAATGTCCGGCTGCACGCGGCGGGTTTTCTGGGCAACTACCTCGACGACAAGTCCATCCGTCCGCTGGTTCCGCTGCTGGCCGATCCGCACTGGTGCGTGCGGCAGGTCGCCGAAACCGCCCTGCACAATTTCGGGAAACGCGCCTCAGATCCTCTGGCCGAGGCGCTCGAAAACAAGTCCGCGGATGTGCGATTGACGGCGGTG
>JBFZEN010000144.1:0-2705 GCA_041306805.1 bacterium | reverse complement strand
ACTGCGCGTTGGGAAGGCTGGAGAAAGCGGGATTGATCAGGCAGCACCAGCGGTTTGAAGACATCGGAAACCGGATACGGACCGAGGGGTGGATCACGCTGAAGAAGACGCCCGCTCCGGAAGAAATCGAGACGCTCCGGAAAAGGGCGAAACGCCAGGCCGGCGCGCTGCTGTTGTTGCAGCAGTCCGGCGGCGAAATGCGCCGATGCGATCTCGCGGATGCGGATCTGCCCGTCCTGAGACGTCTGGCGCAGGCGGGATGGATAGAGATGTGGGAAGAGGAGGTGTTCAGGGACGGTTACCGGGACATCGAACCCGAACCTTTCGTTCCGAATCCGCTGACTCCTTTTCAGGCCCGGGCGTTGGATCAAATCGAGGCGCACCTTCAAAAGGGCGGTTTCGGCGTTTTTCTGATCCACGGCGTGACAGGCAGCGGCAAGACCCGGTTGTACATCGAGGCCGTGCGTTCGGCCCTGGCGCGGGGCAAATCGGCGCTGGTGCTGATTCCTGAAATTTCGCTCACGCCTCAGGCCGTGGCCCGTTACCGGGGCGCCTTCGGAAACGAAATCGCCGTTCTGCACAGCGGCATGTCGGCGGGCGAGAGGCACGATTCATGGAGAAAAATCAGGGACGGCTCGTGCCGGATCGCGCTCGGGCCGCGGTCGGCCGTGTTCGCCCCCCTTTCCGATCTCGGGCTGATCGTGGTGGACGAGGAACACGAAGCCTCGTACAAGCAGAACGATCCTTCCCCCCGCTACCACGCCAGGGATACGGCCGTGATGCGCGGATTTTTTATCGGCTGCCCGGTGCTGCTCGGCTCGGCCACGCCGAGCCTCGAATCGTACACCAACGCGATGGACGGCAAGTATGTTCTCCTGCGCCTTCCGGAAAGGGTGGACGGCATTCCCATGCCGTCGGTGGTCGTGGCCGGTCCCGGGGAAAGCCGGAAGGACAACCCGTTTTTAACGCCTGTTCTCAGGCAAAAGATGGAAACCCGGCTCGCCCTGGGCGAACAGGCCATCCTGCTGCTGAACCGTCGCGGGTACGCGTCGTTTCTGCAATGCGGTTCATGCGGCGCCATAGAAATGTGCCCGCATTGCGCCATCAGCCTCACGGTGCACCTTCAGCATCGCCTGCTCAAATGCCATTACTGCGGATTTTCGAAACAGGCGATGGACACCTGCCCGAAATGCGGCGGCAGCCGGCTGAAGTTCCGCGGAACGGGCACCGAACGCGTCGAGGAGGAGATACGCGCCGTGTTTCCGGCCGCCCGCCTGGTCAGGATGGACCACGATACGACGCGTCGCAAGGGCGCCCACGCCAGAATCGTCATGGGTTTTGGAAAAAGGGAGTGCGACATTCTGCTCGGGACGCAGATGGTCGCCAAGGGACATGATTTTCCGGGGGTGACTCTGGTCGGCGTGGTTTCGGCGGACACGGGATTGTATTTCCCCGATTTCCGCTCTGAAGAGAAAACCTTTCAGCTTTTGACTCAAGCCGCGGGCAGGGCCGGCAGGGAAAAACTGGCGGGGGAGGTCGTGATCCAGACGGCCACTCCGGACCATCCCGTCATCCTCTTTTCACAGAAACACGACTACGAGGCGTTTTACAAATGGGCCGTGGAACAGAGAAAGGAATTGGGGTATCCGCCTTTCGGAAGGCTGGTGCTGGCGGGGTTCCGGTGCGCCGACGAGAAAAAAGCGTCTGAAGCCGCCCGGTATTTTTTTGATGCCACCGATTTCGGAAACCGGGTCGAAAGGCTGGGGCCGGTTCCCGCGCCGCTTTCGAAGATACAGGGACAGTACCGGTTCCATCTGATTTACAGGCAGAAAAAGAGCGTCGATCCGGGCGGAAAATATCTGCGTGAAAGGCTTCGCGAGGCCATGAACCTTTTTCAAAATACCGCCCGGTTCAGGAACGTCCGCATGCATCTGGACGTGGATCCCATAGACGTGCTGTAAGCATGTAAAGAATCAGATTCCAATCGGGCCATCCATGTCTCAGAGGGCAGGCTTGCCGTTCATTCTGTAATCAGCCGGTTCAATTTTGAAAACCGTTTTTTTCTTATCTTTAAAGCCTGAAAATTTGGACAGGTGTTCCACTGTCCTATCTAATATACTGATTAAATTAAAATTATATAAAAAATCTCATGAAAACCAAAAGGACATGAAACAATTGTTTCCTTTCCGTCATAATTGAAATTCAATATAAGTACCTGTTTTTTTCATTGTTGGCTTATTTTTTGCAATATTGGCATTTGTGAAAATAGGTATCTATTCGGATGTCCATTCGAACGCGGAAGCGCTGGATGCAGTACTGGGGGCGATGGATAAAGAACACGTTGAACGCACCTTTTGCCTGGGAGATTTGGTTGGATACGGACCCGACCCCAATCTGTGCGTGGAGCGCGTGATGAGGAATGCGGATGAGATTCTTGCGGGCAACCACGATCATGCGGCCATAGGCCGGCTTTCCACCATCGGGTTCAACGAGGCGGCGGCCCGCGCCGTCGAATGGACAATGACGGTTTTGTCAAAGAATTCGGCGGAATTTTTAAACCGGCTGCCGCTCGTGATCCGCTTCGATGCGATCATGGCCGTGCACGCCACGCCGGACGATCCCGGAGAATGGCACTATATCATGAGGCACTCGGATATCGAGCACAACCTCGAGCTGCAGCAAAGCCCGATCTGTTTTTTCGGGCA